>NZ_VFTJ01000029.1:0-46612 GCF_006439595.1 Mesorhizobium sp. B3-1-9 | reverse complement strand
GTCTAGATAAACCCGTACATTTCCAAACTGGTCCCGCTCCGCCGAGGGCAGGACTTCCGCCAGCTTTGCCGAGTCCCCGTCTTCGATCACTCCGCTGGCAGCAATTGCAACAATGTCAGGAAACACATGGCCATCAGCCTCGATCCCCAATTCTCTCGTCAAGGTAAAGTCCATTGCGATTGCCGACGAGATAGGGATATTCGCGCACACGGTCATTAAACACGCCAGAAAACGCAAACCTGTCACGCTCATCCGATAGACGCTCCGAGATATTTGGAGAACTGCGCAAAATTCTCTCTAATTCTGTTTGCATAAGGGATCGAAATCCGCAATCTCGCTTTGTCGGGTCGAGTTTTATGAATGTCTGTTGTGAGCCCCTAGGAATGGTCAAGCGACTTCGCGTTATTTTGATTGCAGGCTCTGCGGCGCTATTGACGGCAGGAACTGCTGAAGCGGCTCAGCCCGACCTCCTTGTACTCCCCGACAGGTTGAATTGCCTTGTCGCGAACTATGAGGCGTATTTGCAGACGAGCGACGATCCTATCGTCATTTTCCTTGACGCATGCCCCCGTGTTGTCCCTACGACGGAAGAACTGCTTGGATCGGCCACAAACTCGGTGCCGAGCATAAAGAAAAAGATTACAGGGCCAGCATCGCCCGACAGCATCATTGCGCTCAGCAAGCGTGAACTGACATGCCTGGTGAAATACCTCGGCAATGGCACGATTCAGCCTACTACGGAGAAGGGTGCAGGGGGGGAGGCCCTGGTGCGGCTCCCGATCCCAGAATGTTGAATCCGGGTACGACTGACGAGAATTATCTAAAGGATAAGAGCGGGACGCGCGTATCGAAGCTGGCCGTTTTCAAAGACGCTCTTGAGACTCTCTCATATATTGTGGTTGCATGTGGAGTTCCAATCTTCTTTTGGCAGCAGTCAGATCAAGTTGCCGCAAAGCGGGTTGAGAACACATTAGAGTATATACGCCTGTACCAGGCTGACAGAGTTGCCTCTTCCCGCGAGCAACTGGTATCGTCGTGGTTCACTTATTCTGAACAAGTGAAATTCATCAATGTTGGTGGTATATCGTCGAAAATGCTCGACCATTTCGTGACTTTGATGATTGATGAATCTGTCAAGGAGAACAAAGATTATAACCTGCGCAAAGCCTTGCTCGTGCTGAATGACTTTTTTAATCAGCTAGATATCTGCATCAAAAGCAAAGCCTGCGATAAGAAGTACGCGCAGACATATTTTTACGCAGAAGCCGGCCAATTTGAAAATCTCTATGGGGGATGGTTTCGTAAAAACAGAGAAGACTTAAATCTCGCCGATTTTGGCAGTGGATTGGAGGCAATCGCGCAGAGCACAGCGGCGGACGCAACTACCTCTCCTTGACGAGTTTCTTAAGACGTGCCTTCATTTCTTCCAAGGTTCCGCTGTCTTTTTTCTTTAACCCCGCGAGATAAAGCTGCACGGCAATCGGTGCCATTTTATCTACATTTGTTCTCTCAGGCGCATCGGGGAAAACCAGACATCTTGGAGCAAATTTAGAGGCCAAGTCGCCGAAAGCGTACTGGACTGTGAAACCCCGGATCAGGCCCTTTTTGTCCTCCATAGTGTAATATATCGCCCACGCATCGTAGACCCCTGCCATGAGGAACTCGATCGATTTGTCGGTGCTGAGAGTGGGGAAGTTTTGCTCCCAGGAAGTACGGTCATCGACAAGTTGCAATTGATTGTTGTCTCCCAATTTGGGAAACACCCTGGCGACTATGCCCTTTGTGCCATGCTTACCTTTTTCAACGCATGGCGACTTAGCAAAGTCCATATTAGGTTGTAACGTTTCCTCCGCCAAGCTGGGGGTGATCCCGGCATAAACTACAAGCAGTAAGAACGCACCGGCCAACGTCAATTTTCTCATTTGTGTTTCCCAAAAATCTCAATTTGCTCGTAGCGAGTGATTTTGACAAGTAGCCGCATGACCTGCACGTCTACGCCGCAAATTGCACCTTGCGTGGCTTGAGATATACGCACTAGGGCGGGCATATTGGACCCCTAGTTCCTTTGCCTCAAATTGGGAAGCCGTGAGATTGGTGCGACTATGTAAGCCCAAAGGGTTCTTCGATAACTATCATTCAGCCTTCCAATTCGCCGCAGTCTGGCACGCCAGGTACTTCCGGCCGGATAGAAGGCTGCCACGCCCGATCCGCGACCCGAAAACCGCATGTTTCCGCCGGCCCATGAACAAGGCTAGGCAGCACATATCTCGTCTAGATGAATTTTGCCTGGTACCGTTCCTGCGGCGCCAACCAGCTTTCGATAAAATCCAGCGGATCGACGCTTTCCATCATTGCTTTCGCGAGAGCCAGACGCTCCTCCAGGCGCTTGCGGCGATCTTCGTCGTCGGTAGTGTTCAACCGCTCTTCGGCATCGAGGAAAAAGCGCTCTACTGTCATCGCCCTGCCCCACCTTGCAATGATGTCGGCAAGCTGCTGCTGGCTGTCGGCTAGTGCCTCAGCCACCTTGCGGGCATCCTCCTGCTTTAGATAGCGCTGCCACTCCTCCTCTCGTTCTTTCTTCCTTTTCGCCGCCGCCACCTCCTCGGCGTCCATAAGGCGCTGAAGAGTGCCCTTGGCCGCCTTCAATGTTTCCGCGATTGTAGGGATCAGAGCGCCAAGCGGTTTCTCCCCGGTCTCTTGCCAGCTAACCGACCAGTCGACGCCCTTCTTCGGCGAGTAGGCAATGACCCGAAAGCGCCCGCAGGGCACGTCCTGCTCTCTCGTCCAGGAATGCGTTAGCTGCCAAGGCTTGGCGGATCGGATGAGCCTGCTGTCCTCCCGATGGTATTCGCCATCGAAGTATCGCACCGTCACTCTTTCGGTCATTTCGGTGATGGCGAGCCCGATCGGCACCGTGTCGACATAGAGGACGGTAGGTCGATCCGGAGCCCAGATGCTCCCGGAGTGATAGTGCCCGTATTTGCGATCCTTGCTCTCCACCTCCTGTTCCTTGATGCGGATGCGATCAAGGTCGTCGGCGGCCGGCGCGATTTGAACGCCGTATCCCTTTTCGTCCAGCGCGAGATAGAGATCGTTGGCAATCGAGAGTGCGCGAAGCAACTGAGCCTCTGAGGAAATCAGATCCGGCAGGATTCTCTTGTAGGGCCTAAGGAACTCGCCCTGCTTTACGTCGCGTGTTTTTCGCATGTGCTCTTCAACGCCGAAGAGCAGTGGATGGCGCGCCGGACGCTGCGGTTTCATGGCAGGCCTTGACTGGCGAACAGAGCCTTCCTTCACGGTTCTCTTTCGTCGAGGCTTTGGGGTCGAGGACGTTAGCTCGATCAGTTCGTCCGATGCCTCCGACAGTGGCGGCAAGTCTACCGCGAGCCCGAGCAATTTACGCGTCCAATATCCAGACCCAGGATAGGGAACTTGATACCGCTTACATATTGATGCCAGCACCGTGCCGGAAATTCCGAGCTCTGGAGCGATTTTGCTGAGAGGCCTCTCGCAGACTCGATTGTAAAGCTCAAGGCGTGTCAGTTGCACGGCGAAAAGTTCTCAGTTCGATCGCGGTCGATATCGCACTGCCAGCAGCGGCTGGTGATACACATCGCTCGTCATCCGCCTATCAGCGGTTTGGGTAACTTTTAAGACAGCGTGGCGCCGGCGTATCGATTCAGAGCAGGCAGTCAAACGTTCGCACTTTGTGCGATCAACGTCGCAGACAGCCGATCAGAAACCTTGTCGACAAGAAGCAGCCTGCCCTCATGACAACGCCGCAGCCATCCAGGGCCTAACCTCACGACAGTGCGGAACCACTTCCACAATATCCGTGGACAATCGCAATCGCCGGTTGAGAAGCACATTGCAAATTGTGGAACCAGTACAATTGTTTCGCATCGGAGCGCACATTGCGACCAAGTCTCACAATGTGTCGAGGGCGCTAAAAATCCCATAAAAAACAAACAGCCGACCGAGCCACAATGTGTGGTCTTTTATCTTGCCATCCCTCGGTTGTGCTTTCCGTGACATTTCCTTTGCATCGCCGTTAATTCTATAATATACGATAATACACTATTCTATGCTCTATGACGCGATACCATATTCTGGCGTCGAGTACCGATGTGCCGTGCAGTCTTCCGCGCTCTGCGACGGCGTAGCAGCGCTGCTTATTTGCAGCACGGGAACCGTAGTGGCGCACTTTTCCAACGGGCTGACGGAGCAACATCACAGGCAATCCGGCGCAGTCCGGCCGTCTCACGATCGGCACGGCCGCAGGCCATGGATCGCCCGCCCCGTCTGCAAGCGGAATGTTTTGAGAGGCACACCCGGTCTGCACCAATGTATCCGGCCTCGACGCTTTAGGCGCCCTGCCAAGATGGAGATTCGCGCGCCCAGCTCCTAACAAGATACACGACCTCGAAAGGGCCGCTGCCTGCCGACAGGTTTGTCGAACGCCGATCAACCGTTGGACCATCTCTATGTACTTCCTCCCGCAAACTTCATGCAGCCAAGCAGTTGCCGGGACGCGCCCACTCGACCAACTCGTTACCCTTTCGAGGCCGTTACGGCTTCATAGGGGAGTTGCTTTGACATCACGGCCCAAGCGATCCGGGTCAGCTTGTTGGCAAGCGGAACGACCACTACATTGCGCTTGGCACGCTGTAGCAGCGCTTCCAGCCAGGCACCGAGCCGGATGTCCATTCGCGCCAGATATGGCAGTGCCGCTCGCGCGCAATGGATCAAAAGCACGCGCATATAGATGCTACCGCGCTTGCTTATCCCGTCAACCGCGGCTTGCCGCCGGTCGTGATCGGAAGTGGAAGAAGCCCAGCCAGGCGGCGAAGTCACGTCCCTTGACGAACGCCGACACGTCGCCGACCGCTGCCGCCAGCGCCGTCGCGTTGAGCGCGCCAATGCCTGGCACGCTACGCAACAAACGAGCCCGTTGATCGCTCTTCGCGAGCGCTTCGAACTCTCGGTCGAGCTGCTTAATCCGATGATCGAGTGCGTGCAGTTCGTCGACCATGTCGTGAAGGAGTAGCTGCATCCTAGCGGTTAGGATTCTGTTGTACGGCGGGGTTCTCGCGCAGCCACAGGTTTAGCTTTGGGCGCCCTTGGGAATGACAATGCCGCTATCGAACAGCACACCGTGCAGTCGATTGATCAGGGCCGTCCGCGTGCCGACCAGCCGCTCGCGCGCACGGTGCAAAGTCTGCACATCGAGTTGCTCTTCCGACTTGACCGGTACGAAGCGCATGTTGGGTCGTGTCGCCGCCTCGGCGATTGCCTCGGCATCGCGATCGTCGTTCTTGTGCGACTTCAATACGGTTTCACATACTCTGGCGGCATCAGCCCGACATCGTATCCGAGCGAGGCAAACTGACGAGCGAGGTGAGCGAGCGAAGCGGTTGGAGAAGCGCGGTCGGCGGCGCTTGGCTGTGAGCACGGATGCGCGCAATCGTAGCTCCCAGGCGTTCTGGGGGATCCACGTTGAAGCCATGAACTAGAGCAACATGGACGTTCGCGAATACGCTGCAGCGCTGCATCTCTCGCAGTTTTCGCCGTCCACATAGCGAACCCGCATGTCTTCAGAACCGCCAATTTCGCATCAAACTATTCATCGGTGCCATTGATTATTGTAACACCAACTTTGCACTCTGGAGGTTTCTGGCCTGCTGTGTTCTGCAAACACACGGCATCAGTTCGATGCGGCTTGCGTTTCGCTTACGTGTACATTGAGCCGTTTGCCAAGCCAAAGAGCAGCCACTGCCGGGGCATGCCGTTTCACCTGACAATCGGGTCGAGGACAGATCCTGTGGCAGCGCCGGTAAGTCGAGAGTGTAGTGCGATCGCCTCAGATTCAGACAGACTCGCTATGCAATCGGCGACGAATCTTGCTGGGCTCGTCCCAGCTATAGGCCGGAGATATCGCAAGCGCACGGGCAGAAAGGGCGGATATCCGTCTGGATTGTGCGGGTGGGACGTCAGGGCGTCATACAGGTCAGTGATGATCTTTTTCTGACCATGTTGCTGCGCCGCGAGAGTCGGGCTACCAATGATATAATCCCGCGTGATTTGCTTAAGTATTTGGACCTCATTTACGAGGTCTTCATCAAATTTAACAGCTTTCTCCTGAGACGGGTTATCATTAATCGATATGGCACCGATATACTTCCCTATGAGCGTTGACGTCAGCCTTCGCAACTGTTCGCGCTGCTCTCGCGCGCCTTCATATGGTTCGGACAAGAGGATGCTATACGTGCCGTCGAGGAATTCTTTGAGGCGGTTATAGGCTTCCGTCAGGGCAACTCGGCGAACTGGGTCTTTGCTTCCTCCCATGGCATGGTCGATGATCTTGTCCTTCTCGGCAAACACCTTCTGCCAAGGTAACGCGTTGCACCGATGAAAGTCTTCAAGGTCGTGGACCGAATACGCGACGTCGTCGGCCCAATCCATCAGCTCGGCCTCCAGCGTCTTCTCGGCGTGCTGATGAAAGGCCCGGGCAAATTGGAAGTCATCTGCCTCGGACTGGTAAGCCGACCATTTGCGAGCCTGCTTGCCAGTTTTCTGACGGTACCAGGGGTATTTGAGCGACGCAGCTAAAGTTGCACGGGTCAGGTCCATTCCATCCGCATCAGGGAAGCGGATCGCCAGCTTAGTGAGTATGCGAAAAGACTGAGCGTTGCCCTCGAAACCGTCGTCGTCGTGCCGTATCACTAACTCGTCGAGGGTGTGCTCCCCAATATGACCAAAAGGCGGGTGACCAAGGTCGTGAGCCAAACAAGCCGCCTCCACCACCTCCGGGTCAAGGCCCCTGAAGGCAGCCGCCTTTGCTTGCTCTCTCACCAGCTTCTGGGCGAGGCGCCGTCCGACTTGCGCGACTTTTATTGTGTGCTGTTGGCGGGTATGGAAAACATTCGCCTCCCCGGCACGCACGATTTGCGTTATGCCGGCGAGCCGGTGGAAGGCTGACGAATACAAAATTCGGTCGCGATCACGCTCGAAGTCGCTTCGCTGATCGCCTGTGCCCTTGCGATGGTGACGGGCGCTGCGATCGGTGTCGCTCCACACTAAGGTCAGGCGGCAACCTTCGCGGGCAAAATCAGGGTCCAGTCTGTACCAATTTTGATCCGACCTCGTTCGGCAGTGCGCTGAATGGCGAGCTGACTATCCGGACGCGGGTATCCCTTTGCCACTAACGCGTTGCAAAGCGCAAGCGCAGTCGCGCTGCCACCCAGTTCTACAAGGGTTCCGACTACTTGCTCATCGGATGGAATTTCGGCGTATGCCATCGCTGCACCTCGCAGTCAGAATGAGAGCAAAACGGTTGGGAATTGGTTAATGTTCCTCGACCCGTACGGCACACAAATTCTCCCCACGCCGAGAGCGTAATTTCTGGGCCTATTCAGATACCACACCGGGTCCGCCTCAGGCACCTGTATCCGCGCCCACGCTGAAGCATGGGGTTCCTTGCATGCGAGTCGCCCGACATAGATGACCTTCGCAGCTGGCGATGTCAATTGCCCTTAAGGCTATAGCGGACCAACCCGCGTTCAGCCTTAACGCAGGTAGCATTCTTTCAGCACGGGGTCGAAGCACGCCGAACGGCCCAATTTTTCTATGCTTGTAGCTCCTAGCGAACACGGCGCGAGATTGCACTAGCGCGATGTAGAACGCGCCCGCTAAAGAGGTGCCATTCTGCCGGTTAAATGGTCACTTGCAAAGCCGGCATTTTTGCGTATATTCGTATATGAATGTAAATTTGGAAATGAATATGATGGGCGGCCTCACCTCAAATCAGCGCGCGAATGTTCGGCGTCTTTCTGAAGCTCTCAGACCGTTAAGAGACCAACTCTACCTGGCACACATGACGAGCCTTTTGGCGATCGCCGCGGAGCCCGGTCTGTCTGTGAATGAACTCGCCGATCGCGTCGGCATCCCTCAACCGTCGGCGAGCCGTTTCGTGTCGATTCTTCTCGGCCGGTATCAAAGTCCCGATACCGCACCGCCCATTCCCTTGATCGTTCAGGCCGTGAGTTCTGACGACCCTCGTCGGCGTGCTCTCTTTTTATCCCAACATGGGGAAGAGATAGTTCGCGGCATTTTAGCATCAATGGAAAAGGCGGGAGAGAGGGATTGACTGCGTCTTCGCAATTGCAAGGACTTGTGCTGGACGACGGCTGGAAAGTTGTAACCGCGATACCTCGGCCTGCTGGCAGCACCGGCGGGATGTTTTCGCACAGCTACCTAGCACAGAAGGGGGAGCGAACCGCTTTCTTGAAGGCATTTGATTTTTCAGAAGCGTTCCAGCCGGGTGTGGACACGCTTGCAGAAGTTCAGGTGATGATTGCGTCATACGAACACGAGCGCAACGTGTTGGAACACTGCAGGGGCCGGCGGATGTCGCATGTCACGCTGGCCTTGGCCCACGGCTCAATCGCTGTGCCTGAGTACAGCACCATGGAAGGACGAGTCTACTATCTCCTGTTTGAGAAAGCCGAGGGAGATATCCGTGTGCAGATGGATGAAGCCGATTCATCCGACGTTGTGTGGTGCATGCGAGCATTGCGGGATGCATGTCTGGGTCTCGCACAGATTCACCGAGAACGCATCGCGCACCAAGATCTAAAGCCCTCCAACGTGCTTTGCTACGCAGACCGGGGCTTCAAAGTCGCTGACTTCGGCAAGTCTTCGATGGGGGGAAGATCGATCTGGCATGATGATCTCGCGTTCCCGGGCGATCGAACGTATGCGCCCCCGGAACTCCTTTATGGGCACGTCAGCCCCGATTTTGTCGTCCGTCGGATGGGTAGCGATTTCTACATGCTGGGCAATTTGGCTGCCTTCCTGTTCACCGGCACAAACATGATGGCCTCACTGCTTGCCCGTCTTGATCCGCAGCACCATTGGACCCGGTGGATGTCCGACTACGCATCGGTATTGCCCTACCTGCAGGAAGGGTTTGCAAGGACCCTGGAGGAGTTAAGTGCACGCCTGTCGGCCGAGGTGCGCACTGACGTACTTGCTTTGGTGAGAGAGCTTTGCAATCCTGATCTCTCCCTCCGAGGTGACCCCAAAGCAGTAGGTAAGCACGATCACTATTCGATAGAGCGCTACGTCGCTCGGCTAACGCACACGGTCAAGGTGCTTGAAGTTAAAGCCAGATTGGCGCGGCGAGTGGCATGATACCCACGATCTGGACGACTCAACGCCGACTGGTACCCCGGTGGCGAAGTCTGGCGGTTACGATCGATGCCAAGGAACTAGCATCTCCTGCAAAGATCGATGAAAAGAAAGCCAGCTACGCGCTTGCGGATCACCTGCTAGAAAAGCTCAGCATGTGGCGCAACGCGCCCAGTATTATTGCCGCAGGTGAACTGGTGGAAGCGGCCTTGGTGGAGGCGCGCGAAACCGAAGCGATCTCCGCTGCCCGGTTTCTGCTTGACGAAAGATCGACCGCCACCTTGCCTCTTAAGCGTCTGGCGGGTCTCGCCCTCAAACGCGCCGGACGCCAAGCTGAGTTGCCCGCCGCTCTCACCATTCTTCCAAGAGTTGACAAGAACATCTGGCGAAAGCGGACCCGTCTCTATCCGCAAAGTCCGCTCGCCTGGGTGGAACTCGCCTTGTTTGACGTTGCCTCAGGATGCCGAGAGGCCGCATTGCGATCCATGCTAATCGCACTCCAATTGGCACCGAACGATCGACACGTATTGCGGTCTGCGGCCAGGCTGTTTCTGCATCTGCACGATCCTGCGAAGGCATACGACATATTAGCCAAGAGCGGCCGAACACCGACCGATCCGTGGCTGATAGCCGCGGAGTTGTCGATAGCCGAGCTAGCTCATCGAAAGCCACGCTATTTTGAACAGGGACGGCGGATGGTTGACCAGGGACAATTTTACCCCCGGCAAGTATCGGAACTGTCTGGAGCTATGGCCACCCTTGAACTTCAGGCAGGTAGGAAAAAGCGGGCACGCGATCTATTTCGCCAAAGCACGCTCGATCCGACGGGAAATGCCCTAGCCCAAGCGGAATGGGCTTCACCAGCATTTGGAATCGAGCTGGTATCGTCGCATCGCCTGGTGACCGCACCTGAAGCCGACGAGGCGACGGTTTTCCACTTGCTTCGATCCCGTCAATATCGGGATGTGCCCAATGCTTGCAGGAGATGGTCAGATGCCGAGCCTTATTCTATTCGACCCTTTGAGATTGGGTCTTCGACCTCTGGGATGATCGGCGATCTCGAGCAAGCACTTGAATTTGCCGATAAGGGTTTGCTCGTCCGGCCGGATGCACCGATTCTCCTGAACAATCGCGCCTTTGTCTTGGCCCACGTCGGCAGGTTGAAAGAGGCCGAACAATGCCTGCGGCCTATCGGGCAGTACGATGAAAAGAACTGGCTGATTAAGCAGGCAAATTTGGGCTTGATCGAGATGCGGAGGGGAAACTACGATGCCGGCTCTAAGCACTATTCGGATGCAACTGAAGGCTTCAAGAAGGCCGGCAACGCGTTGATGGCTGAGGTGGCGAAGCTCTTCTTTGCCCGGGAGGCGGCAGTAGCAGGCCTGCCTGCGGCAACTGAGTTGGTCGTCGCATGTCGCGATAACTTCAAGAAAACCGACATGGCCGCCTTTGAACATGTTCTGATCGAAGGGGAGAATGCGTTGGCATCATCAAGCCGCGAGCAGAATTCGCGCATTGCACCGAAGAAGTAGCGATTAGTTGCAAATCGGAAGTCTTTGCAGGGCCTCGACCATAGCGCACGGTCGGAGGTTACGGAGTGTCATCAGGCCCCGCGCAGGGGCAGCCGGTCGGGGGAGGAAGGCAGCCTTCAGATATTGCTGATTGCACTGGCGGCGCAATTTCGCCGTGAGGGATCAAGGCGAATCATGTGCTTTGACGGTAAATCACACGTGCGCTTGTGCCACGATTTCAATGCAAAACGCACAGGTTGTCGGGACACCGGATCACATCACCCGCCTTTGCTATGACACGAGATACGTGCAATGATATCGATAGGTCACGTGTCCAAGGAAATCTTTGTTTGAGTCTTCCGACATCGTCTGGATCGTTAATGTCTTACCCTTGTACTGGCCGTTTGTGAGCGCCGCCAAGCCAACATTGCACATCTCTTCTTGACTGTGGCCGCCGCCAACCCAAGGTGAATCCCAGGAGGCGATTACAGGTTTGGCCGTGTTGGTCGGCGGTGTCGTCTGCGCTGATTTGCTCGCGCCGCAAACCGCTTGGTCCGTGATGAGAAACATATCGCAAAACGCTTTGACCTTTTCTCTAGCCGGTGCAACGTCAAGCTTGGTGATCTCTAGCAGGCGCGCCAATTCAGCCTTCCTTACCTCCATATAGCGCTCTTGAGCTTCTTTGTGGTTCTCGACATCAACCAAAGTGTTATTGTTGATGAATGCGACATATGCGTTGGCAAGCCCGGCGATAATGGCGCCGATCAAAGCGGCCAAAAAGACCGAATCTTTGAAAAGTGTACTGTTTTTAACCGGCGGGGTTAGTGCCGGTGCTGGCGGCGGCGCCTGTCCCGAACCCAAATCGGCCATCGAAATATTCCGATTTTGAAGTAAACAATGGAATTTAATATATCGCTTTCGGCACCTCATTACTAGGGCCTCGAAGTTGACCACCGCGCGGGCCTTGGGTTCATCGACCGTCCGGCCCCTCGGTTTCGCGATGCACGGCGATATTTGAATTCAATTCAAAGCAGGTGCCAGCTTCGATATAGACGATACAATCCCGATAAGATTCCCTTCCGTTAGGAGCGGCGCATTTGGGTTGGGACTGTTGGGAACAGGGCCAAACATAGAACGGATGCGCGTGATCTCCGACTGAAAATCAGGGAGGAAGTCATGTCGATTCAGAGAAAGAGGCAGCGCGCATGGTCTCCCTTCCCGGATTTTGCCGGGAGGCCGTTTCGTTTGCACTACGCTGCTATGGTTGATTCATCCAGCATGGCGTAGGGGGCTTTCCGATGCGTCTGGTATTGCTCTAAAACTCATAGTATGGGCGAAAATCCCAAATCAGGGCGCAACTTTCCCGCCGCGGGCGCCGGCGGGTCCAGTGTGGGTGGCGCTGCTGCCATCTATGGCTTCGTGCATCAGATCTTGGCGTCGATCGGTCAGCTCGTTCGCGCACAATTTGGCTCCATCGGCGCGAAAACCGACCCCAACACTATCATCGCCATCCTCGAACCATCGGCCGGCGGCGACCTCAGCCTCGAAGCCGCCGCGCGCAAGGTCATTCAGTTCAAGCACCGCGCCAAGTCGGTTTCGATCAGCGACGTCGGTGGCAAGGTTCTGCCCGACCTGTACCGCGCGCATCTAGACCGGGAAGCCGCGGAATACACGCTGAACACGACTAACGGCGTCAGCAAGCCGACGCTCGCGCTGATCCAATCGCTGAAGGCTTACGCGAGCGGCGATGCTACCGCGCGCAAGAAGATCGTGATCAACGAACATGTGAAGGATACGCTAGCGCGGTTGCGCGAGATCCACACGGCATCAGGCGCCGAACTCGCTGCATTCGATATCGGCTTCTCGACCTTCATGAGTCGCTTTACAGTTGCCCCGCGGATGGACGCCGAGCAGGCGCGCTCTGAGGCGATCCGCTTCCTCAACAAGCGTGTGCCTTACGCCGAAAAAGGCGAGCAGGCGCTGGATACGCTAGTCGGCCATCTAGCGGACAAGGCTCGCCGGAACGACGCCCGTATCTCGGTAGACAATCTCTTGTCCCGTCTCGGGTTGCCGGGCGCGTATGCGGGTCATAGCGACGCCGCTAGCGCGCGGCTCGCAACCGCGCTCGCGGGTGCACTGACTGCGCGCAAGTTCGATCCGGTATTCGACATCCGCGCGCCGATCCTCATGACGCCGAACGATCCGCTGACGCTCGTCTCGGGCAATTCCGGGTGCGGCAAGTCATGGGTGTTGTACCGGCTCGCCGCCGCGCTTGCCGAGTCGGGGAAGCCAGCCGTCCTCATCCGTGCAGCCGACCGCGAAGAGCTGGAACGGCAGCTCCGCCTGACGATCGGCGCCGGTGCTCTAGCGCTGGAGCAGCCGCTCGAAGCGTCGGTGCTCGGCCAGACCTGGCGGCGGATGCAGGATGCGCCCGACGCGACGATCCCGATTTTGTGGGAAGGCTGCCGGGACGCCGCGGTCCTCCAATCCATTCATCTCGCTGGGGGTCTCGGCCCCGGCCTGCCCCTCGTCGCCGAGTTTCCGGTGGCGCAAGAAGCTCGCCTTGAGGAGTTCGCTCAGGTGCCGATCCATCGGGTGGGCGAGTTCAGCCCAACCCAGTTGTTCGAGGCGCTCGACAAACGCGGCGTGTCGGCCGGACATGTGCCTCGCGAGATCCGCCGCATGCTGCGTTTGCCTGTTCTGTGCGGCATCTACGCCACGCTGGCGCTCGAGCTCGAACATTGGGATCCGCAAACCGAGTATCGCGTGCTCGAGGATTTTTGGGACCGCGCTAAGCATCGGGCCGGTAAGCTCGCCGGCACGCGGCTAAAGGCTATGGCGAAGAGCCTCATCGCAAAACGCCGCAGTGCGCTTACCGACGACGAAATCGTGGCTCTTGGCTTTTCTGAGACAGAGCTCGACCTACTGATCGCGGCGGGATGGCTCAGCAATGTTGGCGATCGTTGGTCGTTCGCGCATGATCGCTTGCTAACTTGGGCGATCGCCATTGCACTTGCCGGCGATTTCGAGAATGGCGTCATCGATGCCGCGACCCTCGCCGGCGAGGTCAGCGCGCTCGACAAGCGCGACGATGCCGACAAGACTAAGCTGTCCGGCCTGGGTTTTCTGCTCATGGACTTGGTGTGGCTGATCTCGGGGCTGAGCGGCCGCACAAAGGACGCCGTCGATTTTGTCGAACAGTTCGAAAGTGAGTACCGAACAGGCGCCCATACACTCTATGCCGAACTGCTGCCGACCGCCGGCAACCGGATCGTTGGCGTGCTCGAGGAGCGCGCCACCCGAGTGACCACTGGCGACGTTCCCATCAAAACCTATCTGACCGAAGCGTTTCTTGCACTGCCCCCGGTGTCCGAAACACGAGAGCCGCTGCTTACCCGATTGTGGAGCGGTGACAAAGCCGGCCGATCGATCGCGATTTCGTTGGGAGCCCGCTGGCCTCTCACGGCCCAACGCGACGACCTCTGGCAAGCCTATTGTGATCTCAACCGCGACCGCGAGACCAAGCGCTTCGACTATGATCTCTTCGAGCGGATGGAAGCCGCGCTTAAGCTGCTCGTCCGCGCCGACCCCGCCTGGCTCGGCCGTCTGATCGAAGCGGAAGACGGTCAGGAGGAACTGCGGCTGGCCGCCCTTCTGCTGAAGTCGCTCGAAACCGCGGTGGGCTCGCCGATCTGGCACCAAATGCGCGAGAAGATGTTGCAGATCATCCCCGATGATCGCCAGGCTGTGGTGATGGAATGTCTCGCCCGCTTCGGCGATGCAAGCGATCGGGAAACGCTCGAGCGGAAGATAAAGGCGGGCGATCGAAGCGCATCCTACGCAATGGAGGCATTGGCCGAGATCGATGTGGACGCCGCGCTGCGCGCGATCGAGCAGAAGCCGCCACAGCCATCGCTGCCCTATAGCCGCTATTGGCTCGATCGGCTGCTCGATCACGATCCTGGCCGCACCGCCGCGGCGCTTCGTGATTGGCTCATCGCCGCCGACCCAAGCGGCGGAAAGCTCGCGGCGCTCTGGCATGGCATCGAGGGCCGCATCGACCCGGACACGATCGTCTTGCTGCTCGACAGGCTCGAAGCGCGGATCGAGGGACCGACGCCCAATCAAGGGCGCGATCCGCGCCGCGACCTGCTGACGGTACTCGGCAGCCTGACGCTCGACCCCGTCCACGATACCCTGTTCGAATCGCGCCGCAACACGGCGCTTTCCGCTGCGATCGCCAATCGGGCGGTAACGCATCTCGACGGTACGCATGACGATGACGATGTCGCGGTTCGCCGACTATTGCGGAGAATCGGCGGCGCGGAGTATGAGCGGCTAGTGATTCATGCCCTGTCGCCCGAAGACCTTGGCAGGGCGCATAGCGGGATCACTAGCAGCATCTTTTGTGCCACCGAAACGGTGGTCGCGCGGCTCGAGAAGCTGGTGGAAGTCGGGGTTACTCCCGATGGGAGCGATGACGCCCTGCTCGATCTCTGGCGCATGCTACTAGCGATCAATCCGGCGACTTGGCGCCCCCGCCTGTTGGCGTTGCTCCTGAGCGACGACCAGAAGTCTGTCATGCTCGGCCTCCGTTTGATTCCGGAGTTCGCCGCGAAGGGCGACGAAGCGGCGGTTCTCGCCTGCTTCGAGACCAGTGCACCCGGCAGCGCGGTTGCGGCGCGGTCAATGCAGGTCGCGATCGAAATCGGCGACCCCGCCGAGGCCATGGTGGCGCGCGCGCTGGAAGAGATCCAGGTCGCCGAGAGCGGCGACGCGAGCACGACCTGTCTCAACGTGCTGCTCAATGACCGCTCCGATGCCGCCCGGACCGCCTTAGACACCTATCTCGCGCCGCTCGAGACTGCAAAATCGTGGAAGTCGCACGACAGCCAAGCGCTGGCAATTCGCCTCGGTCAGGGTGGCGCATCACCAGAACTGTGGCGCGCCGGCTTCCGCATGATGCACGGCACCTGGTTTTCTGGAGATCGCTTCCTCGAGGTCGTCCTTGACCATGACCGGCCACGCGCGATGGACGTTCTGCTCGACCAAGCGTTCGCCGCGCCAGCGACGTTCGTCAACGCGCAGCCCGATGCCATTAAGCTGCTCTCGAAGGTGGACAGGCCGCTCGCAACACAGGCGTTCGTCCAGTCGTGGAACGATCATCCCCGGCGCCGCCAACATCTGGTCGAAAGCGTCCGCACACTGGACGACAGCGCGTTCGACGCAATGATCGCGACCCTCGGCGAAGAGTTTAGTGCCGGCCAACTTACCCAGACCTATCGCGCTATCTGCGTCGAACTGCGCCGGGCACGCGATCGCGCCTGGCCGTTGCTGCTGAAGAAGTTCGACGGGGCGAGAGCGGCAGAGCGCGTGGCGCTCTGTTCGGCACTGGGTTGGACCGCCGGCGAGTCCCACGGGCTGTTACCGCTGATCGAAGCCGAAACAGACAATGAAGTCCGCCGCGAACTCTACCACAGCTGGAGGCACTGGCGGCAGGTGGAAGCCGCTGTGGCGCAGTTCCGAGAAGCCCGCTCACTCAAGACGATGGAATATGCCATCGAGTTCGGCGATCCGGCGCCGCTATGCGGCTGGGAGGATCCGCTTCGGATCATCGACGCGATCGGGGGCGACGATCGATTGATCGTCTTTGCCGAGCGGCAGTTCGCGGTGCGATTCAACAAGGTGCGCGGCTCGAAGCTCCGGCGCGTGGTCGTCCGCAAATTGCCGGGCGACGGATGAGACCCAGCGCCGCACAACCGCACCGGCTGCGCAGACCTGTTCGCAACAAGCTGATCTCAGGCCGACGCGCGGCTTCCCTTAAGGCGCGGTACACCCGCACCTAGGCGCGCCAACTTGCTCGCGCACCCGTTTCGCGTGTCTCCTCGACGCTGTGATGCACCCACAGGCGCGCCGCAGCGTGCCCTTGCAAATGCAAAAAACCGTCCCGGTTAGACCGGGACGGTTATAGATTTATGATAAAATTGGTTGCGGGGACACGCACACCCGGCGCGAGCATCGCTCGGACTCAAAGCTTGCACGCCACGTGTGGCACGGCTCCGGCCTGAAGGTTTCCCTTCCAGCGACAATCTTGGCGCGACGCTCGAGTTACCCGAACGACCACGTCGCCGGCGTCGACCCTGTATCGGCCCTCATTATTGACCCGAACCGGGTCGCCGTTGATCTGGACAAGGTAGTCAACCGGTGGAACCGGGTCGACTACGATCGTTATGGAGGGCATCCTTTCGATCTGCAACAAGACGAGCTCTGGTTTGAGTGTGCTGGCGACAGTGGCGAATTGGTTGGAATCGTACCAGGCAAATCGCACTTCGCCTTCGCTATCATTCCCCGCGGCTTTACGGAAAAGTCGCCAGCATCCTGGATTGCTTCCGCGACCTTCGAAGTGCTGTTCACATCCATACCGGCGTAGGTCGCTGTCGCACTGAAGTTCGTCGCGATAGCCCTCAGGACCGCCTTGCGTGCTGACGGCGCCACCACCTCGCCGGCTCGCATTTCCCATGCCGTGATCTGGGCCTCGTAGCTAAATTCTTCCATCAGATCCGCCGCCCCAAAGGCGGGCGCAAGGCATGCAAAAAACCAAGCATACAGCTGTCGCGAATCTTGCTCTTGCCATCAGAGTGTCAGGTCGCCGTAGAGAACGCGGCGCACATGACCGACTTCGAAGCGGCGAAAGTCGCCGATTTGATTTGCGATTTCTATTACGAGATCACCTAGCTTCGGTGCGTGCTTAGCCGCCCCGCAGCACGCGCCAGATATCGGACCAATAGGCCGTGATCAGGGAAGCCAGAGCCGCAGCCGGCAATCGGATCGCCAGCATCGCGAGCAGTTGCACCGGATCAGCAAGAGCCTGTCGATACCGGCGACAGCATGATGCAGAGCGCAGCAGCTTCCTCAGACGCGCGGCAGACGGGCCCGCCCGCGAGGAACCTACCTCGTCCACACAGCCGGTCCGAATGTCGCCGCCGGTGAAAGAGGTGCTCTCGCCACCAACCCGAAATCGTGTGGCGGCCGGAACAAAGGGGTCTGGCGCTTGTTGAGTGACACCCATTCAGCAAGGAATTTATCGATGAAACACCGCCTTCTAATGACAGCGCTGTCCACCTGCGCGGTCCTGACATTTGCCGTGCCGTCCTATGCCGCCGATAAAGCTCAGGACTTCGTCGACAAGGCCGCCGCCGGAGGCATGTTCGAGGTCGAGTCGAGCAAGATCGCACAAGGCAAGGCTCAGGATCAGGCAGTCAAAGATTTCGCGCAGAAGATGATCGACGATCACGGCGCGGCAAACGCCAAGCTGGAGACGATCGCCGGCGAGCAGAAACTGAAGGTGCCTGCCCAGACGGACGCCGCGCACAAGAGCGAACTCGACACCCTGAACACCGGCAAGGACGCATTCGACAAGTCTTACGTGCAGATGCAGCGCGACGCACATGCTGACGCTGTGAAGCTGTTCGAAGGCTACGCCAAGGACGGCGACAATGCTCAGCTCAAGACATTCGCGCAGCAGACGTTGCCGACGCTCAAAATGCATCAGGAAATGATCGAAAAGATCGCATCCGGCACCAGCGACAAGTCTTCCACGACGAGCTCGACGACGCCCGCGGTGTCCACGAGCGACACCAATAATCCGGCCGCGCCCGTGCCTGGCGCCAACAGCTTCACCGAAGCGCAGGCGAAATCGCGGATTCAGGATGCCGGCTTCTCCAATGTCAGCGCGCTGACGAAGGACGACAAAGGCATCTGGCGCGGCACCGCCCAGAAAGACGGAAAGCAGGTGACCGTAGCGCTCGATTTCCAAGGCAACGTGGTTGCCGGCGCTCAATAACCGAACTCAGAAATGGAGTGAAACAATGACCACTGTCACCGGACTTTTCGATGACTATCAGGACGCCTCCGACGCCGTGCGCGAATTGGAAGCCATTGGCGTGCCGCGAGACGACATCAGCATCGTGGCCAACAATTCCGACAATTGGTATCGGCAGGACGAGACTTCAGAAGCCGGCGAAGATGCCGCCGCTGGTGCCGGCCTGGGAGCGCTCGTCGGCGGCGCGGGCGGCCTGCTCACGGGGCTCGGGATCATGGCGATCCCCGGTGTCGGGCCCGTTGTGGCCGCAGGCTGGCTCGCTGCTACGGCTGTCGGCGCGGTTGGCGGCGCCGTGCTGGGCGGAGCCGCAGGCGGCATAGTAGGGGCGCTGACTGAATCTGGCGTTTCGGAACGTGATGCACATGTCTACGCCGAGGGCGTGCGCCGCGGAGGCAGTCTGGTGACTGCCAGACTGGATGATCGGCTTGCCGGCGAGGCTGAACGGATCCTGCGAGGAGAGCGTTCCGTCAATCTCGACGAGAGGCGTAGCGCTTACGAGGCCGGCGGCTGGACAGGGTTCGACGCCAACGCAGAGCCCTATGATGACATCGAAGCGGAACGCGATCGCGTTCGCCGAACCACACCGCTCTAAAGATACGGCCCCGTCGAAGTCTCGACGGGGCCATTTCTTCGCGGCAGGAGCGGGCACCTAAGCATCGGACCGGCTAGAGCAATATTCAGGCGGCGCCAGCAGGAATCGAGGGGATGACCCGGATCGCGACCTTCAACGTCAACGGGGTCAATGGCCGCCTGCCGGTGCTTTTGAAATGGCTTGGCGAGACCGACTATGACGTGGTCTGCCTTCAGGAACTGAAAACGTCGGACGACAAATTTCCCGTCGAGGCGATTCGGGACCTCGGCTACAGTGCGATCTGGCATGGCCAGAAATCCTATAATGGCGTGGCTATACTGGCGCGTGGCAGGGATCCGGTCGAGCGCCGTCGCGGCTTACCGGGCGATCCTGACGATACCCACAGCCGCTATCTCGAGGCGGAGATCGACGGTCTCATCGTCGGCTGCATATACCTCCCTAACGGCAATCCGGCGCCAGGGCCCAAATTCGATTACAAGCTTCGTTGGTTCGAGCGTCTCGTCGACTACAGCAAATCGCTACTAGGCGAGCGCACGGTGCTTTGTGGTGACTACAACGTCGTCCCCACCGAGATAGACGCCGTAGTACCTCGCCGCTGGTTGGGCGACGCCGTCTTCTTCCCGGAAAGCAGGAAAGCCTATGCCCGCATGCTGAGCTTGGGCTGGGTGGATGCGATCCGTCGGATCAATCCAGACAAGGGCATATACACCTACTGGAACTTTTTCTATCGCGGCGGCTACGACCGAAGCTCAGGCCTGCGGATGGACCATCTGCTCGTAAGCCCATGCCTTGCGGAGAGCATTCTGGCCGCGGGTGTCGATGTCGAGACCCGTGGATGGGAAAAGCCGAGCGATCACGCACCCGCCTGGATCGACGTCGGTTGAGACCGTTTGCCCAATCGTTCCCCAAGGCCTAACGCGAACCCGCCCCCAACCAGCGGATGAACTCTGCATCCTTCCCGGTGATTTCCTTCACCGCCTTCAAGAGGGCTTCGTGTAGATCATCCATGGCGCGGTAGTGGGCGCTTGCATCGATATCAGCGGACTAACGATGCTCTTATCTGCATGAGTGTTGTTGCTCGTCAGTGCGCGGTTGTTGGTGGGGCGATCTTCAGCAGGCGACGCTTGGCCGCCTTCGCGCGCGCTTGCCCGTTTCGGATGCGGCAGCACAGCGCAATGCCCACAGCGATTCCATGGTTATCGTCGAGCATGGCCGTCGCTTGCTTCAGCGACTGGTCAGCTCGTTTTGCGTGCTGCCGGGCAGCCGCCATTTCGAGAACTACAAGTTCGACCGTCATCCCGTTTCCTCCGCGGGTTTGGTCCCTTCAAAAACCAATCGGCGCCAGGGCGTTTTGTTCCTGCGACGGTCGGGCGCAGCCGTGGTCACAGCAGCCCCACCGGGGAAGGTGTTTGGCTGCAGCCCTTGGGCGCCGACACCGCTCCAGCCAAAACGGTCGCAAAACCACATTGATCGTTTGATCGCTCAATGTGGTCATGGCTCGCGGCAACTAATTCTGCGTTCGAGAGCCATGCGGGTTCCGCTCCATCGTTGCACAGGGGCAACCTGTCCCGTGTCGGAGCACGCCGGCTGATGGTGGCGATATTTGGTCCGATCATCGCCCGCCGACTGGGCGATCGCCTGGTCCAGTGCGCCCAAGCTGGGATATATCCGCACTGGCAGACCTGTGGGCTGCGACGCCACGCCACCTTCGGCGACGGTCGTACGATCGTATCGGGACAGGCGCATTCGCGAGCTCCGAATGGACCATAGCAGGTAGGATAATGGGACCTCAGTCCTCATTGCAGCACGAGCGATTATCGAACAACTTTTACTTACCGCCGAGTTTGAACCACGTCCCCCCGGAATAGGTGTCGGCGGCTAGGCCCGGCTCGCATAATCCTGTGTCACCCTCGATCTGCGAGCCGGGCTTTGCGCCGAAGCAGTTCATCATTTGGCAAAATCCTTTGGCGGCTCCTCCGCAATGCTGAATTCGTGGACGGTGCCTTCGCGTTCGTCGACAACCCGAAACCAGTGCTCTTGCAACGCCTTGGTGGAGATCGCCTTTCCGGTCAGGGTCTCTGCGGCGCTGAGCGCATCAGGTGCATCTGCAGATGCCGTGGCAACGATGCGTTCGCCATAGATCTCTCCGATTTGAAAGCGCGCCATCGGAAACCTCCTGAATCCAATGGCAACGCTCCCCGAAAGAGAAGGTTCAAGGTCCAATTAAGATCAGCGGAACCTAATATGCGGCTCCCACTTATGGAAAAATGAGCACACGCGGCGCCAGGCGCGCCGCGGCAATTGCTTGCCCCTTCAAACGCAAAAAGCCGTCCCGGTTAGACCGGGACGGTTATAGATTTATGATAGAATTGGTTGCGGGGACTGGATCAAGCCCGGCGTAACGATGTAGCGGTCCTATGACACCAAACGTATCGGCCTCTGGTTCTGCCGGTCAACGTTGTCCCGTGACTTCCATCACCTCAATCCGATTACCAAACGGATAGGACATGTACGACCGGTAAAAGCCATCAATCGGCTCGTCGTCGTTGCATGCAAATCCCGCCGCGTTCAGACGCGCGCGAAAGCTTTCGAGTTCGTCAACCGCAAACGAATTAGACGGGCCATCTCCCCGTTTGAGAGTCGCGCTAATCTTTAGGCCCGGTTAGCTTTGGAAGCGCTTAAAAGCGATTCGCAGCAAACGGCCCGGCGCGCCCAATACCGCGGCCGCCAACGATATCCGCGACCAGACGCGCTGTCGCCGGGGCGAGCGTCAGCCCCAGATGGCCGTGGCCGAAGGCATAGACCACATCAGGCGATTTCGTCGACGGGCCGATCACCGGGCGCGAGTCCGGCAGCGACGGCCTGAAGCCCAGCCATTGGGACGATGGTCGGGCGAGGTCGGGGAAGAACTGCCGAACGCCGCGATCGAGCAGCGCCAGCCGGCACGGATTGGGCGGCGCATCGAGCCCACCGAGCTCGACAGTGCCGGCAACCCGCAGCCTGCCGTCCATCGGCGTCATATAGAAACCGAGATCGACCGGGCAGACCGGGCGGTTGAGCAAAGGCGCCGCGGTCGAAAACTCCAGATGGTAGCCGCGCTCGGTGTCCAGGGGGATGCGGTCGCCAGCCTGGGCGGCGATCGGGCGGGACCGCGCACCAGCCGCAATCACCACCTTTTGCGCCGCGATAGTAAAGCCCGGGCAGCTCAGACGTACGCCGCCGGCACCCGCTGCGAGGCCGGTCACGCTCGCGCGCATGAATTGAGCGCCCCTGGCGATGGCGGCTGCCGCCAGCCGAGCCATCACCGACCTGGGATCGCTGACATTGATCGAATCCGGGAAATAGAGCCCTTTGGCCTCGAACGCCGCGAGCCGCGGCTCCAATGCGGCCACCTCACCGGCGGTCAGAACCTGCTGATGGACGCCGAGCTCGGCCCGCAAAGCCCGCCCGCTTTCGGAGGCGGCAAAATCGCTGTCGCGGCGGTAGACATAGAGGCAGCCGTTTCGGCGCATTAGATCCTGAAGCCCGGCCTCCTGCACCATTTCGCTCCAGGCCGGCAGGGCTTCGGCGAGCAGGCCGGCGAGCGCCAGCGCATTGGCTCGGGTTGCCGCCGGGAGCGATTGGCGAACAAAGCGAACCAGCCATGGCGCGAGCTGGAAAAGTGCTGCCCAACGCAGCGAGAACGGGCTGTCGGGATCGAGCAGCAGTTTCGGCAGCGCGCGCAGCACACCGGGATTACCGACCGGCATGCAGGCATATTCGGCGATCGTGCCGGCATTGCCGAACGAAGCGCCCGAGCCGGGCTCGTTCGGGTCGATGACCAGGACCTCGCGTCCTTCGCCGGCAAGGCGCAAGGCCGTAGCCAGCCCGACGACGCCGGCGCCGATGATGGCGATCTCGACTGATTTCGGCGCGGAGGTCATGGCCTCAGACGAAGCCCGGCAATTGCAGATGGCCAGCGGCGAGCAGCTCGGCCATGATGGTCAGCGCCGAACGCAGGTCCTCCTGCGATCGCGCCGCGCCAACATTGATGCGCACGCCATGCTGCACCGGCTCGCGCCCGACGGCGAAAGCGTCGCCCGGCAGAACGGCGACGCCGCGCTCCAGGCAGGTGCGGGCAAAGCCGGCGCCACGCCAGGGCTCGGGCAGGCGCAGCCAGGCATGCGTCGAGATCGGGTTGCTCTGAACGTCGAAGCGGCCGAGGATTTCGCTCAAGATCGCCTGGCGCTGGCGCAACTCCTGCTTCTGGATGTCGATGATGCGGGCGGCAGCCCCTTCCTCGATCAGCCTGGCGCCGATCAACGCCGTGAGCGGGCTGATGCTCCAGCAATTGATGCGGAGCGCCGCGGCGATCTGGCCGGCGATTGGGCGCGGGGCGATGACGAAGCCGAGGCGCAGGCCGGGCGCTAGGCATTTCGACAATGCGCCGAGATGGATCGTCAGCTCCGGCTCGAGGCTGGCGAAGGAGGGCGGCGGATCGTCGGCCAATGGACGGTAGACGTCGTCCTCGATGATCAGCACGTTGTGACGGCGTGCGACGGCCGCCAATTCATGCCGCCGCTCCTCGCTCAGCGTGATCGTCGTCGGATTGTGCAGTGTCGGCACCAGAAAAACGGCACGGGGGCGGAGCTGAACGCAAGCTGCCTCGAAGGCATCCGGACGCATGCCGCCGCGATCCATCGCGACGCCACGCAGATCGAGACCATGGACGCGACACAGCGCATTGATGCCCTGATAGGTCACCTCGTCGGCAAGTACTACTTCGCCATCCCTGGTGACGGCGCCGAGCACGCAGTCGAGGCCGTGTTGGGCGCCGGCTGCGAGCACGACGCGGCCGGGATCGCCATCGCCGGCGACCGATTTCAGCCAATCGGCGACCGCGACACGGCCCCAAAGCGGCCCCTCTGGCGGATGATAATCCTGCAGCGAGGCGTAGTGACGATCCTTGGAAAGGCGCGGCATCAGCGCCGCGACGGCGTCGAGATAGGCTGACGTGGGCGGCCTGTTGACGGAAAGATCGACGATGCCGCTCTGGTCGCTCGGCGCCGACACGAATCCCGGACGCTCGACAATATCGCGGGCGGCGACCGTGGTGCCGCGCCCCGGGCGCGCCTCGAGCAAGCCTTGCTCCTGCAAGGTGGACAGTGCCCGCGTCACGGTCGTGACATTGATGCCCAATGCACGGGCGATCTCGCGTTGCGGCGGCAGCCGGTCGCCGACGGCAAGCGTGCCCGCGGCTATGCGTTCGGCGATCGCGTCGGCAAGACGGCGATAGACCGGACTTTCATCCTCGGTGAGGCGAAGATTTTCGAGCATGAGGGATTCGAACTGCGGCTGACGTCTCACTTGCGGGGCATCTAGCATAAGACAACGATCCATACAATAGAGGTTGTACGACACTCAATCCGATCAAAATTATCACACAACGCCGCATTTTGGCGCTTGACGGTGAAAGTTGTCTGCATCTATGGTCGGTTTTAGCCTTATTGTGTGACCATACAAGCCGGGCGCGTCCTGTTCAGCGGGCCGGTTCCGGGAGGACGAGGCATGGATCGCAAGCAGCAGACGGAATCACCCCGCGGCAGCCGGGAAGGCGCGCGATGAGCGCCGGCCAGACCGTCGTGTCGGCAAGCGCCAATCAAGGCTTTGTCGAATTCGCCGACGTCGAGAAGTCCTATGACGGACGCAGCTTCGCGGTAACGCGGATGAACCTTGCCGTCGCGCGCGGCGAGTTCCTGACGCTGCTCGGCCCCTCCGGCTCCGGCAAAACCACCACGCTCAATATGCTCGCCGGCTTCGAGCGACCGACGCATGGCACGATCACGCTAGAGGGCCAGCCGGTCGATCGGCTGCCGCCTTACCAGCGCAACATCGGCATGGTGTTTCAGAACTATGCGCTGTTCCCGCATATGACTGTAGAGGAGAATGTCGGCTTTCCGCTTTCCGTCCGCCAGGTGAGCAAGGCCGACATCGCGGCCCGTGTGGGTCGCGCGCTCGACATGGTGCGGCTGAAGCAATTCGGCGACCGCCGCCCGACGCAGCTTTCCGGCGGCCAGCAGCAGCGCGTGGCGCTGGCCCGCGCGCTGGTCTTTCAGCCGAACCTGGTGCTGATGGACGAGCCGCTCGGCGCGCTCGACAAGAAATTGCGCGAGCATATGCAGCTCGAGATCAAGCAGATCCACACCATGCTAGGCGTCACCATCGTCTATGTCACGCACGACCAGAGCGAGGCGCTGACGATGTCGGACCGCGTCGCGGTGTTCAACAATGGCGGGATCGCCCAGCTGGGCTCGCCCGACGAGCTCTACAACACCCCGCAAAGCTCATTCGTGGCGAGCTTCATCGGAGAGAACAACACGCTGGAAGGCCTGGTCGACCGCGTTTCAGGCCAGGAATGCCTTGTCCGGCTGAGCGGCGGCGGCGAGATCACCGCGCTGGCGGTCGGGGTGACGCAAGGCGCCGCCTGCCACGTCGCCGTCCGGCCCGAGCGGCTCAGCCTGTCGGCTGCCGCCAGTGGCGGCAACGCGCTGGCGGCGACGGTCGATGGGCGCATCTATCTCGGCGATCACCTGCGCCTGCTGGCCAGGCTCGCCAACGACCAGGTGCTGACCGTCAAGGTCGGCCCCGAAGCGACGATGGCGAACGGCGAGACCGTGACGGTCTCCTGCGCGCCCAACGATTGCCGCGCCTTCCCGGCCGATGCCGGAACGGGCGGCGCCATTCCAAAACAGGGGAAAATGCAATGACACAGTTGAGAACACGCCTATTCGCGCTCGCGGCCACCACAGCCTGCATGGCTATGACCGGCGCCGCCTTCGCAGACGAATTGTCGATCATGGCGAGCGGCGGCGCCTGGCAGGACGCGCAGCGCAAGGCCTGGTTCGAGCCCTTCAGCAAGGAGACCGGCGCGAAAATCCTGGAGCAGGAATATCTCGGCGATCTCGGCAAGGTCAAAGCCATGGTTGAGACCGGCAATGTGCCGATCGACTTGGTGACGGTCGAGACCGCGACCGTGCTGCAGGGTTGCGACGCCGGTATCCTCGAGCGGCTCGACTATTCCAAGATCGGGCCGCGCGACAAATTCATCGAAGGCTCGGCGCTGGATTGTGGAGTCGGTCTCGATGCTTACGGCGATATCCTTGCTTATGACCCCACCGTGCTGAAGGAAGCGCCGACCTCGGTCCTCGACCTCTTCGACACGACGAAATTCCCGGGAAAGCGCGCCATGCGCAAGTTCCCGGCGCAGAACCTCGAATGGGCGCTGATGGCGGATGGCGTCGCACCCGCCGACGTCTACAAGGTGCTGGCCACGCCGGAAGGCGTCGACCGTGCCTTCAAGAAGCTCGACACCATCAAGAAGGATATCGTCTGGTGGGACGCCGGCGCGCAGCCGGCACAGCTTCTCGCTTCCAAGGAAGTGGTGATGACCACCGCCTGGAACGGCCGCATCCAGAACGCGATCGACACCGACAAGAAGCCGTTCAAGATCGTCTGGAACAACCAGATCCTCGAATACGACATGATCAGCATTCCGAAGGGCGCGCGCAATCCGGAGCTTGCCTACAAATATCTCGCGTATATCAGCAAGCCCGAGAACAACGCCAAGCTCGCAAGCTACATCACCTATGGGCCGGTGCGCACCGACGCGGCTTCCTTCGTCGCACCCGACGCGCTGCCGAAACTACCCAATGCTCCCGATCATCTCGCCGGCGCCTATCTCGTCGCCGACACCGAGTTCTGGGGCGACTATGGCGAGGACCTTGTCAAGCGCTTCAACGCCTGGCTTGCTCAGTAGGAAGGCGGGATGTCGGCGCTCCAGCCCAGCGAAATCGACCGGCCGACGCTGGCCCGCGACCGGTCAGCCGCCGACGCGGATCTGAAATCCGTGTCGGCGGCGCTCCGCCGCGCCGAACTCGGCGATCGGATGCGCTCGCTGCTCCTGGCGGCGCCACTGCTCGTCCTTTTGGCCCTAAGTTTCGGTATCCCGATCGTGCTGCTTTTGTCGCGCGCGGTCTATGACCCGACCATCGCGGATGCACTGCCCAAGACGACCGCGGCCCTGGCCGGCTGGAACGGCCAGGGCCTTCCCGGCGACGGCGCCTTCGCCGCGCTGGCGGCGGACCTCAAGGAAAACCAGGTGAAGGGCACAGCCTATGAACTGGCCAAGAGCCTGAACGCGCGGCTGCCCGGCGCGCGCAGCCAGGTGCTGAAGACGGTGCGCAAGCTGGAGAGCGCCGACGGTCAGGCCGCGCTCGACACCATGAAATCGGTGCCGTTCTGGTCTGTACCATCGACCTGGCCGGTGATCCAGAGCGGCACAAGCAGCCTTACATCGTTCTACCTGCTCAGCGCGCTCGATCTGCGCTGGAACGCCGATGGCGGCATCGAGCGGGTGCCACCCGAGCAGGCGATCTTCATACAGGTGTTCCTGCGCACTTTCTTCGTTGCGGCGTCGGTGACGCTAGCAACGTTGATCCTCGGCTTTCCGCTCGCCTATCTCATCGCCAACGTGCCGAAAGGGCTGGCCGCCATCCTGATCGTTGCGGTGCTGCTGCCGTTCTGGACCTCGATCCTGGTGCGCACCGCGGCCTGGACCGTGCTTTTGCAAAAGTTCGGCCTGGTCAATGATTTCCTGCTTCTTATCGGCGTCACCGGCGACCGGCTCGACCTGATGTACAGCCGCATCGGGCTGGTCATCGCCATGACGCATATCCAGTTGCCGTTCACGCTGCTGCCGATCTACAGCGTCATGCGCACCATCCCGCCTTCACAGATGAAGGCCGCCTATTCGCTAGGCGCCAGGCCTTTCACCGCGTTTCGCCGTATCTACATCCCGCAGGTGTTTCCGGGCGTGATGGCCGGTTGCATGCTCACCTTCATCCTGTGCCTCGGCTATTACATCACGCCGGCGCTGATAGGCGGGGCAGGCGACCAACTCATCAGCAATTTCATCGCCAATTACGTCAATGTCGAACTGAACTGGGAGATGGCGGCGGCGCTGTCCTTCATCCTGCTCGTCTTCACCTTGGCGCTGTTCGGCATTTTTGCCCGCGTCCTCGGCCTCGACCGCCTGAAGCTGGTGTAGCCCATGCTGCTCTCTCCCTATCCCACAACAGGCGAACGCATCCGCATCACGCTGCTGTGGATTTGGTGCGGGCTGGTCATCCTGTTCCTGTTGGTGCCGATTCTCATCCCGGTGCCGCTCTCCTTCAACAGCGGCGCCTTCTTCATCTTCCCGCTGGAGGGCATCTCGACGCGCTGGTACGAGGTCGTGCTCGGCACCCAGCGCTGGCAGTCGGCGATCGGCAATAGCCTGATCATCGCCCTCGGGACGACGGTGATCGCGACGACGCTCGGGACACTAACGGCGATCGCGCTTTCCGACGAGAAGTTTCCGGGTCGGCGCATTATCATGCCGCTGCTTCTTTCGCCGCTGATCGTGCCGGTGGTGATCACAGCCGTCGGTTCCTATCTATTCTACGCCCGCGTTGGGCTCGCCAGTACTTATGCCGGCATCATCCTGGCGCATACCGCCTTGGCCAGCCCCTTCGTGGTGGTGACGGTAGGCGCTAGCCTGACCGGCTTCGACCGCAACCTGATGCGAGCCGCGGCGATCTCCGGCGCCAAACCCCTGACGTCGTTCTTCCGCGTCATGCTGCCGCTGATTCTGCCCGGCGTGCTTTCGGGCGCGGCCTTCGCCTTCGTCACCTCCTTCGACGAAGTGGTCATCGTGCAGTTCCTGGCCAGCGCCAGCCAGCGCACCATGCCGCTCGAAATGTTCATCGGCCTGCGCGAGAAGCTCTCGCCCGCCATCACCGCCGCCGCAACCTTGATGATGGGGCTGTCCATCCTGCTGCTCTTGGTCGCGAACATCCTGGCGCGGCGCGGTAAGAAGGCGCCGAACCTCTGAGCGGCATTTCTTTCCGTCGCTGACGCGTTCGATGACGGCCATTTTTCGGGTTGAAACAAATTGATCTCAATGGCCGAGATTCAGACGCATAGCTGCCTGTTCGGACATCGGCTCTTGTTGCCCTGCCTACCCAACAGGCCTACCTCCAAAAGCGCGTTACATCGTGGTCTAGGCTCGCTAACTTGTTCGCGCTCCCGTGTCGCGCGACTTCTCGAAGCGGTGATGCACTGCCTGGTGCACGGCGGCGATTGCGTGCCTTCCAAACGCAAAAACCGCCCCGGGTTAGACCGGGACGGTTATTGATTTATGATAAAATTGGTTGCGGGGACTGGATTCAAGCGCGCCGGCGATCCTTAAGGAAGATCCTTTCAGCAAACGAATTCCGTGACAGCGCTGTATGGCAACCTGCCCAGAGCGCGCCCCCCATAGTGAGTTCACGAGGTAGCGGTCCTCTGCTATCATAAGTATCCGCGCCTGGCTCCGCACCGTTGTCCCGCGACTCCCATTAACTCAATCCGATTGCCAAACGGATCGGACACGTACGTCCGGTAAAAACCATCAATCGGCTCGTCGTCTTTGCACGCAAACCCCGCCGTGTTGAGACGCGCGCGAAGCTTTGGAGCTCGTCAACCACAAACGCCGGGTGCACCTTCTTGGCAGGGCAAAAGGCGGCCTCCACACCAGATGCACACGGGCGCGGCCAGCCTCGAACCAGCAGCCGCCCCCCGGCCGGCTTCGAGCTCGCAACCGGGCAATTTTGCGCCGCCTTACTTGGTCGCTTCGAGCTTGTCGACCGCCGCGCCGAACCCCTTGAGCGAAACCGGAATGGTCACCGGTTTGCGCGTTACCGATTCCATGCCGACGTTCAACGTCGCTCCGGATCGCATCGCCTTGAGCAGATCCGGCGCCAGCGGCGTCGCGGCATAGGCGCCGTTCTGGTCACTGGTCTGGATAGCGATCGTGACCTTCTTGCCGCTGTCGATCTGGTAGGAAGTTCCCGATGGCAGGAACAGGCCATGCGGCAGGGCCAAAAGCATGGCAAAGCCTGGGGTACCCTGCTGGCGGCGCACCGTCACAGTCAGAACCCGCTGGCCGGTCTTCGCTTCGGTGAGATTCTGCGAAACTTGGCATTGCAGTTCGGTGCCCGTTGATCCCGACGAGCAATTGACCACCCAGGGATTGGCGTCCGCGGGTTTCGTCTCTGCCGGCTTGGTATCTTCGGCCATGGCAAGGCCGGTCGCCAGCAAAAGCGCGCCGAGGCCGACGGGCAGGTATCTTTGCCTTCCAAGTACATTAAATCTCACTAATATACTCCAATTGTCACATCTCTCGGTTTATAGCCGGCTTAATCGAGTCCGAGTCGTTGGACGCAAAGTCAATGTTGCCCTACTGCAACAGGACTCTAATTTCTGTGTTAATACCGTATCGCAACCGTGAATTGCCGTGCAATACTATGCAATACATTAGCTATCCGCTATCCCAGTGGAAGAGCATGGCGGCAGCCGGGACGGGTAGATGCGCTCGCGCACAGGGCTGATTGAACGTCGGGGGAAGACCGCTGAGCGCCAAATGCGGCGACGCGGCGGAGCATTGGCTGCATCCCGCCGCTCAGGCATTTTGCTGCGCACCTCCGCGCTGACCACTGTCGCTCTCGCATTGTCGGGCCTGGCCGCGCATGCCGAGGATGCCGGGCTATGGCAGCCGCAGGTCCGTGCCATCATCGGCGCCAACAGCAACAGTGGCTATTCGGCGCTCGAAGGCTTCCTGCCGATCAAGCAGAACCTCGAATCGGTCCTCTTCCTCGACGTCCGCTCGAAATATGATTTCGACAACGGCTTCGGCCAGGATGTCGGCCTCGGCGTGCGCCGCATCGTCAATCCGGATCTGATGGTCGGCGGCTACGCCTATCTCAACATCCAGAACGACGACAGCCACCAGTTCGTCGCCACCACGCTCGGCCTCGAGGCGATCACCTCGAAATATGACGCGCATGTCAATGTCTACCTGCCGATCAGCAAGGACCGCGGCTCGACCGGTATCGATTCGACGCTGTCGCTCGTCGGCAACCAGCTGCTCGAACAGATTTCGACGATCGACCATCGCACCTATGCGGCCTGGGGCATCGAGGGCGAGGTCGGCGTCCAGGCGCCGATCGACCTGCCGGAAAACCAGTCGCTGCGCTTCGACGTCGGCGCCTACCATTTCGCCGATCCCAACGGCGACGACCATTCGATCACCGGGGCCAAGGCGGGGATCGAGTACACCTTCGGCGACGTCGTCGGCAAAGGCACGTCGCTGACCTTCACCGGCGAGGTGCGCAACGATAACCGCGACGACACCCAGTTCGCCGGCAGCGTCCGGCTGACGGTGCCGTTCAACGTGTCGGGCAAGGGCAGTTCCGTCGATGACGATCCCGATCTCGTCTCCACGGTCAGCCCGGGCCTGCGCAAGCGTCTCAATGAGCGCGTGCGCGGCGACATCGGCGTCAGGCTGGAGAACCAGGACAGGGTCAACGGCACGACGACGCGGGTGGCCATCAACGCTGCCACCAATGCGGCCTTCGGCAATTTCTTCTTCGCCGACGGCGGCAATTCGCTCGGCCTCGGCACCATCGGCGATCCGACCACGCTGGATGATGCCGTCACCAAGGCCGGCGGCAACGGCTTCATCGTCGCGCTCGGCGGCAGCGGCAACATCACCACCGGCGGTGTCAATCTCACCGCCGGCCAGACCGTCATTGGCGGCGGCGGCAGCGTCCAGGCGAAGCTCGCCGACGGCAGCGTCGGCACATACAATTTCGGCGGCAGCAACGGCACCATCCAAGGCACCAACGCCGCCAGCCCCGTGATCACTCTGGCCAGCAACAACACGCTGAGCAACATCACCATCACCGGCGGCGGCGACGGCATCTTCGGCAACAATGCCGCAGGCACGAAGCTGACCGATGTCACCGTCAGCGGCGCCGGCGGCAACGGCGCCGACTTCACCGGTAATTCCACCAGCGTCAGCGCGTCCAATTTCACCGCGACCGGCAACGGCCTCGACGGCCTGCACATCGAGGATAACGGCACCTACAACCTCACCGGCACGACGACGCTCAACGGCAATTCCGATGACGGCCTCGATATAACCGGACAGGGCACCTACACCTTCGCCACCGTCAATGCCCAGAACAACACCGACCGCGGCATAACGGTGCAGGGCACGTCGAGCGGCGGCAGCTTCACCACCACCGGCGGCACGATCTCCGGCAATGGCGGCACCGCCGTCTTCATCGATCCGATCACCGCCCATGTCGTGCTTGATTCCATCACCCAGAGCGGCGGCGTGTCGGGCGTCATCCTCGACCAGGTGTCGGGCAGCTTCGCCGTCAATGGCGCGACGAATATTTCGAACACCACCGGCCCGGCCGTCGCGATCACCAACTCGCCGGCATCGATCCGCTTCGGTGACATCGCCATCACCAATCCCGGCGCCGACGGCATGTCGTTCAGCGGCGTCAACGCCGCTGTGGTCGCCGGCAACATCGTCATTTCCGGGCTCGGAGCCGGCACCGGCCTGGACTTCTCCGGAAGCCAGACCAATTTCACCGCGCAGTCGCTCAATCTTACCGGTACCGGCGCGGCCGGCTCCGCCGGCATCGACCTCACCTCGCCCAGCGCCGGCGGTGCGGTCATCACCATCACCAATGGCGGTACCATCGCCAATGTCGACACCGGCGTTCGCCTCGGCATTGCCGGTACGCCGGCCGATTCGGCTAATGCCAATTTCACCTTCGGCGGCGGTTCGATCGCCGGCATCACCGCCTCGCTCGACGCGCGCGGCCTCAATCAGACGCTCGGCACCTATGCCTTCGGTTCGACCACCTTCAGCGGGCCGCAGCTTTTCGACACGCAGAATGTGATCTTTGTCGGCGCTGCCGCGACAGGAACAGGCGACGGCTCCTCGCTTCTCGATCTGGCCTCGATCGCGACGGCCGATGCCAACACCGACGGCACCGCCATCTTCGTGCTGGTCAACGACGCCAGCAACACGCCGATCGATGCCGGCGGCGGCTTCACGCTGAGCGCCGGCCAGACGCTCGCTTCCTTCGGCAATGGCCGCAGCTTCTCGCTCGGCGGCGTCCCGATCAACGTTACCGGCGACAATGTCCAGCACGACCAGGTTGTCTCGGATGTCAACGGCGCCGCGACGCTTACCAACACCGGCGCCGGCGACGTTGTAACACTATCCAACAACAGCTCGCTGCTCGATTTCAACATTTCGGGTGGCAGCGCCAATGGCATCCATGGCAGCGGCGTCACCGGCGTTACGCTGACCGGCATGTCGGTCAGCGGCGCCGGCCTTGCCGGTGTGCTGTTCGACGGCACCGGTAGCGCCACTGCCACCGACCTGACCTCGACCGGCAATACTGGTGCGGGCCTGTCCCTGCAGGGGGCCGGCACCTACAATTTCAACGGCACCACGACGCTAAACAGCAACGGCGCCGATGGTTTGTCGATCACCGGCGATGGAACCTATAATTTCCAGACGCTCAATTCGCAGAACAATGCCGGCAGCGGCGTCGATGCAAGCTCCACCGGCACCGGCAAACTGACGACGACCGGCGGGATGATTTCCGGCAATTCCGGCCAAGGGTTCAGTGCCTCGCAGATCGGACTGGACGTCACGCTGACCAGCCTCACCCATACTGCCGGCGGCACCGGGATAGCTCTCTCGAACGTTACCGGCAGCTTCGATATCACCGGCACGACGACGATCTCTGGCGTGCCGAACGGGATTGTCATCCAGAACAGTTCGGCAACGGTGGGCTTCGGCGGAAAGGTCACCGTCACCGCCCCTACTGGCTCGGGCATCATTCTCGATACCAATTCCGGTGCCATCACTTTCGGCGACGTGGCGATCGACCAGCCGGGCCAGAATGCGATCGATATTTTCGGCACCAACGGCGCGATCGCCTTCGGCAACATCGACATCACCAACCTGCCGACCGGCAAGACCGGTCTTGATTTGTCCGGCAGCAGTTCGACCTTTACAGCCACGACGCTCGACATTGCGGGCGCCGGCACCTCGACCGGCATCGACCTATCTGGCACCACCGGCGGCTCCGTCACCATTGGCAGTGGCGTCATTACCGCCGGCACCGGCGTGCAGATGGGCACGCATGGTGCTGCCGGCACCAGCGCCAACACCACCTTCTCCTTCGGCGCCGCCGGTGGCGCCTCGATCACCGGCACGGTCGCCTCGCTCGACATGCGCGGCCTGATGGCCGGCAGCGGCACCTATGCCTTCAACGGCACGGCGCTCGTCGGGCCGCAGCTGTTCGACAGCGCCAACATCGTCTTCGTCGGCGCGGCCGACACCGGGACCGGCAGCGGCGCGGACGTCGGCGATCTCATCAACGCGGCCGCCGCCGACGACCTGACCACCGACGCAAACACGATTTTCGTCCTCGTCAACAACGGCGCTGGAAACATCAACACCGACGCCGACGGCTTCACCCTTGCCGCCGGTCAGTCGCTGGTTTCCTTCGCCAATGGCGCGACGGTCAATCTCGGCGCGCCGCCGGCCAATGTCGCCGGCACCAATGTCGTCACCGGAGCCACGCAGGCTGATCCGTTCGGCAACGGCGCAGCGACGCTCGTCAATTCGGCCGGCAGCGCCATCGATCTCGACAACGGCAACCTCGTCCAGAATTTGGGTGTCAGCAATGCCGGCTCCGGCGCGGCGATCAACGGCGCGGGCATCAGCGCGGCGACCATCACCGGCGTGACGATCACCAGCGCCGTCACCGGCATCGATCTGACCGGCGCATCGGGCGCTATCAACGTCACCAACACCACGATGGGCGGCGTCAGCGGCACCGGCCTCCTGGCTAGCAATTTCAGCGGCACCGGCACCTTCAACAATTTTGACATCACCGGCGCCGGAACCGGCGTCAGCGTCACCGGCGGTTCCACCGGCGCGCTCACCTTCGACAATGCGAGCTCGATCGCCGGCACGTCCGGTGTGGCCTTCAACATCGACACGGCAACTTCCACCGTTACCTATAACGGCACGATCAACCAGACGAGCGCGGCAAGCGCGGTCAAGATCAACGCCATGACCGGCGGCGGTGCCACCTTCGGCGGCAAGATCACAGCCAGCACCGGCGCGGCCAACGCCATCGATCTCACCGGCAATGCCGGCGGCACGATCAATTTCAACGGCGGGCTCGACCTCACCACCGACGGCGGCTTCGCCTTCAGCGCCATCAATGGCGGCACGCTCAACGTCACCGGCACCAACACCATCGCCACGGGCGGCGGCGTCACCGAAAAGGGTATCCAGCTCGGCGGCGCCAGCGGCCTCACCATCGGCGCCGGCGGGGTGACCTTCGACAGCGTCACCGTCGACGGCTCCGGCGGTACTGTGCCGACCGGTATCGTCATCGAGAACACCAGCGGTGGCAACGTCACCTTTGGCGGCGTCGACATCAGCCGCGTCAATGGCGACGCCATCCGCCTCACCAATGTCGCCAGCGGCACCTATACCTTCAACGGCACGACCACGATCGCAACCGTCGTCGGCAATGGCCCGGGTTTCGTCGTTCAGGGCAGCGCTGCCACCGTCAACGTCGGCAACCTCTTCACCACCGGCGTTTCCGGCGACGACGTCAACCTGACCAACAACACCGGCACCATCTCGATCGGCGGCACCATCACCAATTCCGGCACCGGCAACGGCGTCGTGGTGTCCGGCGGCAGCGCGGCGATCACCGTTTCGGCCAACATTTCCAGCTCGGCAAGCGCGCCGGGCACGGCGATCAAGGTCGACGGCACCACCGGCGGCTCTGTCGCGTTCACGGGTAACGTCACCTCGACCGGCACCGGCAATATCTTCGCCATCGGCACGACGACGGCGCCGACGGGCGGGGCGATCACCTTCGCCGCCGGCAAGACGCTGACCGCCACCGGTGGCGGCGGCGCGGTGATCGGTGGGCTTGCCGGCAACGCGACCTTCAACGACTCGGCACTGTTGTCGATCACCAATGCAACCGGCGACGGCCTTTCGGTCTCGAACGTGGCAAGCGGCGCTGCTGTCGGCTTCGCCAGCGTCACAATCTCCGGCGCGGGCGGCAACAGCATCGAGATCGCCAACAATGCCGGCCAGGTGACGTTCTCGGGCGCCACCAGCGTGACGATGGGCTCGGCCCCCAACACGGCCGGCATCGATTTCACCGGCACCAATGCCAACGTCACCTTCGGCGCCACGACGGTCAGCAACATCGGCGCCAACCAGACCGGCATCGACTTCAGCGGCTCGTCCACCGCTGCCAATTTCAGCCTCGCCGCCACCATCACAGGCCTCGGCGACCTCACCTCGCGCGGCATCGATCTGTCCTCGACGACCGGCAACAAGGTCATCACCTTCTCCCAAGGGTCCTCGATCGCCAATGTCGGCATCGGCGTCGACCTTTCGTCCGGTCAGACCACCGCCACCTCGGCCAACGCTACTTTCACCTTCGGCGACGGCGATTCGACCGATGGGCTGGAATCCTCGATCGCCGCGGCGACCAACGGCTACACCGTCAACACGGTCGGCCTCGACCCGACGCTCGGCGACTACGATTTCGACGACGTGTCGTTCACCGGCAGCGCCAACCTGGCCTCGGCGCCGGGCGCGGTCACGCTGGTGTCGCAGTCGGGCGGCTTCATCAATGCCGGCACGACCGGCAACCTCAGCATGGGCGTCAGCACTATTTCGCTTGCCGCCGCCGATGCGGTGACCGGCGCCCAGAACTTCGCCTTCGTCGGTCCGATCGATGTCGGCGCCAGCGCCTTCACGCTCGATTCGGGCCAGACGATCACCGGCTTCGGCAATGGCAACGTCGTCTCGATCGGCACCATCCAGCCGGTGAACGTCCACGGCAACCTCGGAGCCACCGGCGGCAACATCACCGGCGACGAGGCCGTGGTCACCGGCACCGGCGACTTCATGCACCTGCTCGGCGACAACGCCGTCCGCCACACCGCCTTCGATTTCAGCGGTGCCAGCGGCTCCGCTTTGCTGATCGACCAGAGCGCGCCGGGCTTCAGCAATGCCAGCGGCATCACCATCGAAGGCGTCACCATCAGCAATGTGGCGGCGGGCCAGACGGCCATCAAGGTCGCGGGATTGACCGGCAATCTCTCGGTCATCAACAACGACATCGACGTTTTAGGCACGCTGCTCGAGGTGAACGGCGGCTCCGGCACCATCCAGGTGTCGCGCGGCATCCTGACGAACAGCGCGACGCCCGGCACGCTGATCGGCGGCGGCATCAACATCGCCAACCGCACCGGCGGCGCGGTGACCTTCACCGACCAGGTGACGATCACCGGCGGCAACGGCGTGTCGATCTCGGGCGGCACCGCCGCCGGCGCCGTCAATTTCAATGGCGGCCTCGACATCACCACCTCGGCCGATACCGGCCTCGATTTCTCGGGCCTGAACCTGCTCACGGTCGCCAATGCGGGCTCGACGACGATCAACGCGACCGGCCAGACGGCGCTGTCGCTGCAGGGCGCGATCGGCGCTGGCGGCGTCCATTTCAACAGCGTCACCTCGACCAATGCGGCCGCCCAGGGCGTGCTGATCAGCGGCGCCAGCGGCGGCAATGTCGATCTCGACGCCGTCAACGTCGCCGGTTCAGGCGGCGCCGGCATCGAGGTTCTCAATTCGAGCGGCACTTACATCTTCGGCAATACCACGATCGACAATTCGGCCTCGGCCGGCCGTGGCGTGAACATCGAGAACGCCGCCAGCGCCACCACCATCACCTTCGACGGCACGCTGGGCATCACCACATCCACGGGCAGCGGCTTCCGCGTCGCAAGCAGCGCCCCGCCGGCCGCCACCACGGTCAATGTGACGGGCGCCGGCACGCGCAGCGTCAGTACCTCGAACGGAACCGCCGTCGACATCACTTCGGCCACCCTCGGCGGCGGCTTCACCTCGGTCAACGCCAGTTTCTCGGGCGCGGCCAACGGCATCAACCTGCAGCAGGTGGCGGGCTCGCTCGATCTCGGCAACGGCACGCTGACCAACACCGGCTCGGGCGCCGCCTTCAATGTCGGCTCGGCCACCGACCAGAGCGGCGGGAATGCGACGATCTCTTATGCCGGCAATATCGCCTCCAACGGCAACGGCGCGGCGGTCTCGGTCCAGGAACTGACCGGCGGTTCGGTGACGCTGTCGGGCAATCTGACGGACGGTTCCGCCACCAATGGCGGCCACATCGTCGTTGCCAACATCAACAACGGCACGGCGGCCACCATCACCTTCTCCGGCGCCAGCAAGCAGATCAGCTCCGGCACCAACGACGCGGTCAGCCTGACCGGCAACACCAACGGCACGGTCAACTTCACCAATGGCGGGCTGGCGATCACCGCCACAAGCGGCGCCGGCTTCACGGCCACGGGCGGCGGGACGGTCAATGTCGGCACCGGCGGTAGCGCCAACACCATCGCCACGACCTCGGGAACCGCGCTGAACCTCAGCGGCGTGACGGTGGGCGCCACATCGCTGAATTTTTCGACCGTCTCGGCCAACGGCGCCGCGAGCGGCGTTTCGCTTGCCAACATAGCCTCGTCGGGCGGCGGCACGATCGCGCTCGGCACGGTCAACCTGCAGGGCATCACGTCGCGTGGTGTCGATGTATCCGCCACGTTGGGCGCGGCGCTGTCCTTCAACGACCTCGATATCGGCTTGAACAACAGCGCCGCCGTGGCCTTCGATCTCAACGGCGCAACGATCAATGCCGCCGTTACCGCCAACGATTTCGACGTCACCAATGCGGCCGCGGCCGGGACCTCGATCGGCGTCGATCTGCGCGGCGCCACCGGCGGCCAGACCGTGCGTCTCGGCGACACCGACCCGAACGGCGCGAGTTCGAGCATCGCCGGTGTCAACACTGGCGTCTTCCTCAGTTCGGCGAGCAACCTCAACTTCATCTATGGCGACGGCGAGCAGGCGATTGACCAAGCCTCGACCATCAGCGCCAATGTCGGCATCGACGCCTCCAGCGCGCCGGTCTCCGGCACCTACGACTTCCAGGATGTCAACTTCGCGGCCAGCCCCGGCCTCGGCTTCGGCGTCGGCAGGATCTACTTCGTCGGCGCCAGCGCCACGGGCGACGGCAGCGGCAAGGACCAGAACAATCTCGCGACGCTGACCACGGCGGAAGCGGCGGCGGTTTCAACCGACATCATCGTGCTGGTCAATGACGGCGGCGTTATAACGGCGGCGGGCAGCAACGGCAACGACACGCTGGCGCTCGCAACCAGCGAACAAGTGCGCGGCTTCGGCAACGGCAACATCGATCTGGCGCTGACGGTGCCGTCGACGATCCAGCTGGCCAGCAACAACATCTCGATTGTAGACCAGACGCCAAACGGCGCGGCGACGCTGACGAGCGCGGATGGCAGCAGCATCGTCACCCTGGCCGGCAACGGCAACATCATCGACGGCTTTACGATAAATGGCAACGACGGCACAGGCGCCAATGCCGCGATCGGCATCAGCGGCTCCGGCACGGCGAACGCCACGATCAGCAACATGACGATCAGGAACGTCACGGCCGCCAACATCGACTTCGGCACCGGCGCCACGGGCACGACGACGCTGACCAATCTCTCCCTCATCTCGGCGTCGGCCGGGACAGCCATCAAATTCGGCGCTGCGTCTGGAACGGTCACAGGCACCAATGTCGACACAACGGCTGGAAGCGGCCTGTCCGTCGTCGGTGGCAATGCTGGCTTCACCTTCGACAGCGCGAGCTCGATCGCCAACGTCGCCGGCACCGCCGTGAGCATAACCAACCGCACCGGCGGCAGCTTCGGCTTTGCCGGCACGGTTACGTCGACCATTGGCGGCAGCGGCATCGTCATCTCCGGCGCGACCGGCGTAAATACGGTCAACTTCAGCGGCGCGGTCAATTTCAACGCGGCGGGCACAGGTGTGTCGATCAACAATGGCGGCCTGGCCTCGACCGTCAGTTTCGCCAACCTCGCCCTCACGACGGGCAGCGCCAACACGGCCTTTACGGCGACCAATGGCGGCACGGTCAATGTCGCCACCGGCTCGATCAGCACGACTGCCGCCCAAGCGGTCAACCTCAACGGCATCGCGGCCGGCATCAATTTCACCTCGACCACCTCCGGCGGCGGCACCAACAACGTCGCGCTTACCAATGTCACCGGCACGGTGAACCTGGGCACCGGTTCGCTGACCGGCGCGTCGGGCGTCGCCTTCCTGGGCTCCGGCGGCACGGCAACCGTCACCTATGGCGGCTCGATCACCAAGACCAGTGACGGCCGCACGATCGATATCCAGAACCGCACTGGCGGCACGGTGACACTCAGCGGCGCGGTTTCCTCGACCGGCTCGAGCGACGGCGTTTTCCTCAACGCCAACACCGGCTCGACCATCAGCTTCACCGGCGCCCTGACCATCGACACCTCGAGCAGCAACTCGATCGGCTTCAACGCGACCGGCGGCGGCACGGTCAGCGCGACCGCCTCCGGCAGCACCATCAATTCGGGCCAGGCGACCGCGCTCAATGTCGTCAGCACGACGATTGGCGCCTCCGGCCTGAAGTTCCAGAGCATCTCCTCGAGCGGCGGCACCGCCGCCGGCATCGTGCTCGACGGCACCGGCTCTAGCGGCGGGCTGACCGTAACCGGCACCGGCTCGGCCGGCTCGGGCGGCACGATTTCCAGCAAGACCGGCGCCGATATCCTGACCGGCACAGACGCCGGCGGTCAGACCGTGAGCGGAAGTGCCGGCACCGGCATCTTCCTGAGGAATACCTCCGGAGTATCGTTCGCCAACATGCAGCTGAACGACTTCTCGAACTTCGCCGTCTACGGCAACACCGTCACCAACTTCACGATGACCGGCATGACCATCAACGGCGTCAACGGCAACAACAATGCCGGCGACCGCGAAGAAGGCTCGATCCGCTTCGACAACCTGCTCGGCACCTCTTCGATCACCAACTCCAGCATATCGGGCGGCTACAACCAGAACGTCGACCTCTACAACACCAGCGGCACGCTGACCCGGCTGACCATGGACAACATCCAGTTCGGCCTGATCGATGCGACGGGAGGCAACGACAATGTTCGCGGACAGGTCTACAACAGCGCGACCGCCAACTACACGCTGACCAACAGCACCTTCGCCGGCACGCGCGCCGACTTCATCGCGTTCCTTGCCAACAACAATTCCACCATGGATGCCGTGGTGCGCAGCAACACGTTCCACAACGGCCAGGCGATCATCCCCGGCGGCGGCACGGCGGTCGATATCCGCAGCGGCTCGGGCGGCCTTGCCTCCGCTGCGACGACCACCTTCGATATCTCGCACAACGTTCTGACCGACGGTGGCGCCAATGCCTTCGATACCGTCGGCATCTTCGTCGCCAAGGGTCAGGACAACGGCACCATGGCCGGCACGATCGCCAGCAACCAGATCGGCCCGGCCAAGGTGAACTCCAATTCGGATGGCATTTTCGTGCGCGTGGCCGGCGCTGGCACGATGACGACCCTGATCCAAAACAACACCATCACCGGCGTCGGCAACAACGGCATCCATCTCCAGAACAACGATGGCAGCGCCACGTTGAATGCCACGATCTACGGCAACAGCGTGACGTCGCCAACGAGCTCATTCCCGTTTGCCGCGCTGCTGGTCGACAATGGCGCCACAGCCACCGACACCAGCACGACCAATGTCGTCATCGGTTCGGGCACCGGCGGCGCGGGCAGCAAGAACACGCTGACCCATTCACCCAACTATGCGGTCGATGTTTCGTTGAGCAATTTCAACGCCAGCACGCACCTCAACCTGTCGCGGAATGGTTCGGGCCAGAGCACGGCGCTCGGCGTCATCCAGGATGACAACACCGGCGTGCAAACGGTCGATACGACGGGTGGCAGCGGGACCATCACCTTCGTTAACAGCTTGCCGACGCTTCCGCCGGTAGTGGCGCCCTAAGTCTTGCCTTGCATGTGCCTTGATGGTGGCATTTTCGCCGCTGGGCGTAACTTTAGTAAAAGTGAAGTTAAAAGATTTTTTATTACACGCCTTATTGCCGTTGCGTAATGTAATCGCATTGCGCTAATGTATGTTTACAGCAAGGAGGGGTGCGATGGCGGAACCATTTCTTTCCGAAATCAGAATCATGTCTTTTGCCTTCCCTCCGAAAGGCTGGGCGCTTTGCAATGGGCAATTGCTCCCGATCAACCAGAACCAGCCGCTGTTCTCGTTGCTGGGCACCACTTTCGGCGGCGACGGCCGGGTGAATTTCGCCCTGCCCGACTATCGCGGGCGCGTCCCCATCCATGTCGGCGGCAGTCATGTGCTGGGCGAACGGGGCGGCGAGCAGGCGCACACGCTTTCGATCTCGGAACTGCCGGTCCATAGCCATGCCGAGATGGCCACCACGGCCAATGCCGATGTGCCGGCTCCCGCCGGCAACCTGCTGGCAACGGTCGCCAACGTCTATACGCCGCCAGCGAACCCCACTACGACGATGGACCCCGGTACGCTGGCCTTGGTCGGCGGCAGCCAGGCGCATATCAATATGCAGCCGTTCCTGACACTGAGCTTCTGCATCGCCCTGCAGGGCATTTTCCCGTCGTCGACCTGAGGAAACGCAATTATGGCACAACCCTATGTTGGCGAAGTGAGAATGTTTGCCGGCAATTTCAATCCTGCCGGCTGGATGTTCTGCGAAGGACAGCTCTTGCCGATCTCGGAGTATGAAACCCTGTTCAACCTGATCAGCACCACTTATGGCGGCGACGGCGAGAGCACCTTCGCATTGCCCGACCTGAGGGGCCGGCTGCCGCTGCATCAGGGCGACAGTTTCATCCTTGCCGAGACCGGGGGCGTGGAGGAAGTCACGCTGACGACCCAACAGATCCCCTCACACACGCACCCGTTTGTCGCCTCGTTGAACAACGCAGCGGCGAATACGCCCACTGGCAATGTGACCGGGCAGGTTGGCGCCTCGCAGATCTACCGTGAAGCGCCGGCGACGACGCCGATGTCCCCGCAGACCGCCGGGCAGACCGGCGGCGGTCTGCCGCATACCAACTTCCAGCCGTATCTTTGCATCAATTTCATCATCTCGCTGTTCGGTATCTTCCCGTCGCCGACTTGAAGAGGACGTCATGGCCGATCCGTTCGTCGCCGAAATCCGCATCTTTCCGTTCAACTTCGCGCCCAAGGGCTGGGCATGGTGCGACGGTCAACTGCTGCCAATATCGCAGAACACCGCGCTGTTCTCATTGCTCGGCACGACCTATGGCGGCAATGGCAAGTCCAACTTTGGCTTGCCCGATTTGCAGGGCCGCGCGCCGATGCATCCGGGGCAGGGACCGGGGCTGTCGCTGCACGATCTCGGTGAGCAGGGCGGATCGGAGACGGTGCAGTTGCTGATATCGGAGATGCCGCAGCACGGGCACACGCTGATGGGGAATATCAATCCAGCCAATCTGGCGGCTCCAAGTGCGACACGATCCTATGCGCGCACGAATCCGGGGCAATCTTACTCGGCGACAGCCACGTTGACGCCGCTCAACGATCAGGCGGTGCGACCGGTCGGCGGCGACCAGCCGCACAACAACATGCAACCCTATCTCACCTGCTATTTCTGCATCGCGCTTCAGGGCGTCTTCCCACCACGCCCCTGATTTGCCGATGAACCATTTTCGCGGGGCGGCCGGCTGGATGCGCGCGGCGGGTGCTGGGCTCACATTCCGCGGGTCAACGGATGCCGATCTGCCGTTTCTGTTGCACCTCTATGCCTCGACCCGCCTCGAAGAGCTGGCCGTGACATCCTGGGCCGAGGCGCAGAAGGCCGCGTTCCTCGACATGCAGTTCCAGGCGCAGCACGCGCACTACCGCAAATACTACCCCGATGCCGACTGGTTGGTGATCACGCGTGCCGGCAGCGATATCGGACGGCTCTATATCGAGCGCTGGCTAGGCGAGCACCGCATCATCGACATCGCCTTCCTGCCGGCGTTTCGCGGCAAGGGCTTCGGCTCGGCCCTGCTCAGCGATCTCATCGACGAAGCCGCAGCCATCGGCAAAGCGGTCTCGATCCATGTCGAGAAGCACAACCCGGCCATGCGGCTTTACCTGCGGCTGGGCTTCACCGTGGCCGAAGACAAGGGCGTTTACGACCTGATGCTGCGTCCAGCCCCGTGAGCGCCGCAACCATCACGCACCGCGATACCAGGAGACGATGGTGAAGCGTTCGTTGCGCGTAACCGGCGTCACTTCGTGCGTCGTTTCCGAGCGAAACGCGACCACCGACCCCGGCAATGCCAGCATCGCGACGCGCAGCTCCGGACCGCTGTAAGGTCCGTGCAGGACCAGCGAACCGCCGGAATAGTCCTCCGGCGAAGGCTCGTCGGACTGGCCGTTAAGAAAGATCACCATCGAAATCTTCCGGAAGCGCGACTCGTCGCGAATGATCGGCGTGTTGCCGTCCTGGTGCGGCACGAAGAAATCGCCCTCTTGGTAGTGGAGCAACTGCGGTTTCTCAAAACGCGCCCAGCGCGATTGCGAAATGCCGTTCGAGCACCGTTTTTTGCTGCTCCAGCAGACGCTCTATCAGCGCCTGCGCGGCAAGCGAAACTTCGGCACGTCTGGTCCGACGCACCTGCGACCATTGCGGCTTCTGATCGGAACGGCCGAGCAGGCCGGCAGCCTCGCCGGTGGCTGCGCGAATTTCCGAGCACAACGCGCGACAGGTCGCTTTGTCCAGCACTTTGGGGATTGTGACATAGTCGACCACGCCCGGCCGATCTCAGTTGAAGACCGCTTCGTAGATATAGCCCGCCTGGTCGCCGGAGATGGGCACGATGAAGATGTCATGCGTGATCTCGCTGCCGACAAAGCGATAGGTCGCCTGGGGCAAAAGCATTTCGCGCGGCCCTTTGAACAGCGCCGAGAAGCCGCCGCCGGCGCGCGGACTGTTGGCGACGCGTTTTACTGAAGCGAGCTCCAGCGCGACCATCTGCCCGCCTGCCTCGACGACGAATGTCTGCCCGACCGCCTGCTCGAATTGCGTAGCCGATGCCATTCCCGTCCACCTTCAATCACTACCGGTTGCCGCCAATACCGGCGGTCCGCGCCATGCTGTTCATAGCGTGCCGGGAAGCCGTTGCGCCAGCCCTTGTGCTGGCCTAAACCCTTTATAGCTGCGCTATTGCATGGCTTTTTGGAGGAGGCTGAACATGGCTGAAGCGAAGACCGAGAAGGCGCCGGTGCTAGCCGGCTCCGGCAATGCGCTGCCGCTGTTTTATAGCAATCCCGAAGCGCTCAACCCGATACGCCATGGCTCGCTCGGGCTGATCGCGCGCGCCGATTTCGGCTTTGCCCGCGCGGCGCATTCCATCCCCGTGGCGGCCTCAGAAATGCCGGGCGCCATGCGCTCCTATCCGATCGTCTTCATAGGCCCGGCCAAGGCGCCGGTGATCATCACTGGCCTGCGCCAGAACGAGAACCTGTTCGTCGATCACGACGGCCGCTGGACCGAACCCCACTACATCCCGGCCTATGTGCGGCGCTATCCCTTCATCCTGGCGGATGAGTCCGCGACAACGGGCCGGCTGACACTCTGCATCGACCGAGCCAGCGACCGCGTCGTCGATCACCTCGCCGCTCCCTTCCGAGACGATGGCGGCAAGCTCGCTTTGTTCTTCAACGGCACCGAGCCGACCGAAGCGACCAAGCAGGCGCTCGCCTTTTGCAGCCAGTTCCAGAACGATTTCAACGCCACCCGCGCCATGGTCGAGAAGATCGACGCGCACGGCCTGTTCGCGGCGCGGCAGAGCAAGGTGACGCTGGAAGGCGGCGAGACCCTGAATCTCACCGATTTCCAAATCATCGACGAGGTTGCGCTGAACAAGCTTGGCGACGAGGCTTTTCTCGACCTCCGCAGATCCGGCGCGCTGGCGATGATCTATTGCCACCTCGCCTCCTCCAACAGCTGGTCGTCGCTGGTCCACCAGGCGTCGATGCGCAAGCGGGCTTAGAAAATGAGCGGCGACAATTTGATCGTGTGACGGTACGCCGATGATCGCTGATCGGCTACGCTTGCCCGATGCTTTGGGACAGCCAGACGAGGATTCTTGTCGAACTCTTGACGGATCACGACGCCACAGAACTCACAAAGGCGAGGCATTCGCCGTCGACATCGAAGTCGTTGGTTGAGGGCTAGTAAATGGCATTTCGGTGTCTTGGCACCGGCAGGAAAGTACGTTGGCGTTATTGCTTACTTACAGCCGGGACAGATCCAGCGCTCGATGACAACAGCGCGCAAATACCTCGTTTGTCAGCGGCAAGCAGGAATGTGCCTCACAACGAGTGCCGAATCGGTGACTACGTGCCAGTCCAACAAAAAGCCGCCCCGGTTAGACCGGGACGGTTATTGATTTATGATAAAATTGGTTGCGGGGACAGGATTTGAACCTGTGACCTTCAGG
>NZ_VFTJ01000028.1:0-67424 GCF_006439595.1 Mesorhizobium sp. B3-1-9 | reverse complement strand
GTAGTCGAAGGTGGTCTGCTGCAGTTGCGGCAAAAGCTGCGTGGTGCTGAAGAGCACGGCGCCCACCGCCATCATGACGAGGAACGACATGCCGAACTGCCGGCTGAAAAGCAGGCGGATGTCGACGATGGGGTCGCGCCTTGTCCACTCCCACGGAACAAGCAGCAGGAACGACACCGCGGAGATCACGGCGAAAGTGGTAATGAAGGTCGAGGCGAACCAGTCGTTGCGCTGGCCTTCGTCGAGAAAGACTTCGAGGCAGCCGAGCGCCATCGCCACCAGGATGAAGCCGATCCAGTCGACCTTCAGCCCCTTGCTCAACCGCTCGCGGCGTTCGCGTTCGAGAATGTCTGGCTCGATCACCAGCCATTGCACGAGCGCCAGCGACATGATGCCGAACGGCACATTGATGAAGAAGATCCAGTGCCAGGAGAAATTGTCGGTCAGCCAGCCGCCGATGGTCGGCCCGACCGTCGGGGCGACGATCACCGCGATGCCGTAAAGCGCAAAGGCCTGGGAGCGTTTCTCAGGCGGGAACGTGTCGGCCAGGATTGACTGCTCGCTCGGCGCCATGCCGCCGCCGCCGAGCCCCTGCAGGATGCGGAAGGCGATCAGCGTCGGCAGATTGGGCGCCAGCCCGCACAGCAGCGACGCCAGCGTGAAGGTCGCCACGCAGATCATGTAATAGCGCTTGCGGCCGATGATGCTGGTAAGCCAGCCGCTGACCGGAATGATGACGGAGTTGGCGACGAGATAGGTGGTGATCACCCATGTGCTCTCGTCCATGCCGGCGGCCAGGCTGCCGGCGATGTTGCGCAGCGCGACATTGGCGATCGAGGTGTCGAGCACCAGCATGAAGGTCGCGATCGAGACGACGATCGCGATCAGCCAGGGGTTGCGCCCGCCGGCCGCCGACCGGCTTTCGTTACCCTGGGCTGCTGCGGCATCGCTCATCGTACCTTGACCGTCGGCACCACCGACATGCCGGGACCGAGATAGACGCCGGGCGGTTGGTCGAACACGATCTTGACCGGCACGCGTTGCACCACCTTGACGAAATTGCCTGTGGCGTTTTCGGCTGGAAGCAGGCTGAAGGCCGTGCCGCTGCCGGCCTGAACGCTGTCGACATGGCCATGGAAGGTCTTTTCCGGATAGGCGTCGATGGCGATATCGACGGGCTGGCCCGGTCGCATCAGGTCGAGCTGTGTCTCCTTGAAATTGGCTTTCACCCAGACGTCGTTGGGCACGAACATCATCAGCACCTGGCCGGGCTGCGCATAGGTGCCTTTCGCCACCGTGATGTTGGTGGCATGGCCGGCGACGGGCGCCGTGATGGTCGTGCGGGTGAGGGTGATCTTGGCTTGGTTCTCGGTGGCCTCAGCCTGGCGCAGCTTGGCCTCGGCGCTCTTGCCTTGAGCCTGCAGAACAGCCACCTGGCTTTTCGCCGCCTCGACATTGGCGTTGGCGGTATCGAGTGCTGCCTGGTCCTGGCGCAAGGTCGAAGCGGCCTGCTGTGCCTGCTGTTGCGTCGCCGTGCCCTTGGCCAGGAGCTCACGGTTGCGCTGGTCCTCGGATTTGGCGAATTCGAGCGCTGCCTGCGCCTGCGCCACCTGCCTTTCGGCCGCATCGATCTTGGCGTTTTGCGCCTCGGTCTGGGCCTGCACATTGGCAATGTCGGCCCGCGCCGCAACCACGCCGGCTTGTGCCTGTTTGAGCGAGGCCTGATAATCGCTGTCGTCGATGCGCAGAAGCATGGCGCCGGCCTCGACCGGCTGGTTGTCGGTGACGGCGACATCGGTGATGCGTCCGGCAATTTCCGCGCCGATCGTCACCGTACGGGCGTCGATGAAGGCGTCGTCGGTCCATTCATACTGTCGCGCGTTGATCCACCAGATGACCACGGCCGCGATGACCAACAGGATGAGGATGGCGACGATCGCCGCTATGTAGGGATGGCGTCTGATGAGGCCGGGTTCGTTGCCGTCCGACGGACTGTCATTCGACTGCGTGTCTTGCGCTCGCTCGCCGTCGCGCTCGTTATCCATGCGCTTTTCGTCGTCCGGCGGGCGTTGCTGCCGATCGGACCGGGGCTGACCCCGCGCTTCCTCGGCGGGAGCGGTTTCGCGCTCTTTTCTTTCAGTTTTTGCGTCCAAGGCAACGGGTCCCAGATATCGTTGGCCCCCTCGCAGCAGGGTCAACGGGCGGTTTCCGCAAAGGTTCCTGCCCTCGGTTGCCGGGCCGTGGCCCGGCTGGCAGCGTCAGCCCGCCATCCAGCCGCCGTCCACCATCAGGTTTATGCCGGTGACATAGCTCGCCATATCGCTGGCGAGAAAGAGCGCCGCGCCCGCCACGTCGTTCGGATGCCCGAGCCGTGGCCATGGCGTGCGGCGGCGCGAATAGTCGAGCGCATCAGGATCGTTGGCGACGCCCGGCTTGCCGGTGATGATCTTGCCCGGTGCGATAGCGTTGCAGACGATCAAGTCCCGGGCATGGTCGACGGCGATCTGCCGGGTCATCTGCACGATGCCGCCCTTGCTCACCGAATAGGGCAGGTCGCCGGGGCAGGCGACCATGCCATGCTGCGAGGAGATGTTGATGATGCGGCCGCGCACATCATTGAGCGGCGCCTGGGTCAGCATCTGCATGACCGCGCGTTTGTTGCAGTAGAAGAAACCGGTCAGGTTGACGCCGATGACGCGGTTCCACTGTTCCGGCGTGGTCTCGATCAGGTTGGTGCTGGTGTAGATCGCTGCATTGTTGACCATCACGTCGAGGCGTCCGAACTGGGCGATCGTCGTGCCCACGAGCACATCGACGGCGTTCCAATCCGAAATGTCGGTTCTGACGTAGGTGGCTGTGCCGCTGGCCGAACGGATCATGTCGGCGGTGCCTTGGCCGCCCTCGATCGGCTGCTCCGCCGTGTCGGCGACGACGACGTTGGCGCCTTCGGTGGCGAATTTCAGCGCGATGGCGCGGCCGATGCCGGAGCTCGCTCCGGTGACGATGGCTGTCTTGTTGGCGAGCAGGGCCATGATGTTCAGCTCTCCCGGGTGACGATCTTTCCCTGCGCCCGGCCGACCAGCAGGCCTTCGCGCACGATCTCGCGGCCGCGCAGGAGGACACTGGTCAGCCGCGCTTTCACGGTCCAGCCGTCAAAGGGCGTGTAGCCCGCCCGCGACACCTGATCGGCATTGGCGATGGTGCTGGACTGGCGCGGGTCGAGGATCAGCAGATCGGCATCGTGGCCGACGGCGATGCGACCCTTGCGCCGGCCGAGGCCGAAGCGCTCGGCTGGATTGCGGGAGCACATGCGCACCAGATCGGGCAGGGCGATGAGCCCTTCGTCGACCAGCCTCAGCATGGTCGGAAGCAGCGTCTGCAATCCTGGCATGCCGCCCGGGATGTCGGCGAAAGCGGCATAAGCCGCTGCCTTCTCGACGGGCGCGTGCGGTGCGTGATCGGTGGCGACGATGTCGATCAGTCCCGCGCTGAGAGCGGCGCGCAGCGCGTCGACGTCGTGTGGCGAGCGCAAGGGCGGCGAAGCCTTCAGCTTGGCGCCTTGCGTTTCGTAATCGTCGGCGGTGAAGAACAGGTTCTGCGGCGTGGTCTCGACGCTGGCGTCGGCCATGCCGCGCAACCGGCTCCAGGTCTCGACACCGAGCTCGGAATTGATCTGCCGGACGTGAATCCGCGCCTCGGTCGCCGCTGCGGCGACAAGGGCGCGGGCGATGCCATTGGCTTCGGCGAGCGGCGGCCGGCTGTCCAGGAAGGCCGCGATGCTGCCGGAGCGATCCCGCGCCGTGCTGCCGGCCAGGATCGATTGGTCGCCGGGCGAGATGCCGATTGTCGTGTCGGCGCCGGCGAAGATTTTCAGCGCCTCGGCGACATTGTCGAGCGAGGCAAAAAGGAAGGCGTCCGGCACGTCGGCGGTGAACAACTCGAAGGAGACCGGTGCGAGGTCGAGCAGGCGAGGGACGAGCGACAGGTCACGGCTGACCACGGCCTGCAGGCCGACATCGACATGGATGCGGCCCTTCGCAATCGCCATCTTGTCGGCAAGTTGCTCGGGCGTGGCCGTCCATGGCTCATCGGTCGGCATGTCGAGTACGGTGGTGACGCCGCCGAGCGCCGCCGCATGGGTGCCGGAGGAAAAGTCTTCCTTGTGGGTCAGGCCGGGATCGCGCAGATGCGCATGCGCATCGACAAGGCCCGGTAGCAGGAAGCAACCCGAGGCGTCGATGAGCGTGCTGGCTTCGGCGGCTTCGCCGGGCGCGATGAGTGCGGCGACCTTGCCCGCGGCGATGCCTATATCGCCCCGGTCGAGGCCGTCGGCGTTCACAACCGTTGCGCCGCGGATCAGCGTCTCGAACACGGTTCCCCCTCAGCCGCGCTGCTCGAAGCGCGCATGGTTCGCGTGCCAGAAGCGGGCAATGTCCTCGCGGCGCATGAAGGCGGCGCCGTCGGATTTCTGGACATGCTCGATGACCTCGCGCAGGCCCGAGGCACGGTTCGGCTGACCCGTCCAGCGGGCGTGGATGCCGATGGTCAGCATGCGGCCGCCGGTCTCGTCGGCTTCGCTAAGCATATAGTCGATGGCCGCGCGGCAGTCCTCGGCGAAGTCGCGCGGATTGCTGTAGCCCGGAGCCACCAGATAGCGGCTGTCGTTGAGCGTCTTGGAGTAGGGGATGACCAGGATTTCCGTGCCCCGGTGATCGAGAAAATAGGGCAGGTCGTCGTTGCAGGGATCGGAGTGGTAGAGGAAGCCGCCTTCCTCGACCAGCAGGTCGCGCGTGTTGACGCTCGGCAGCGAGCGGCAGTTCCAGCCCAGGGGCCGCTTTCCCAGCAGCTTTTCGTAAAGCGCGATCGCCCCTTGCAGATGGCGCTCTTCCTCGCCGCGCTCCATGGTCGTGTGGTCGATCCAGCGCAGGCCGTGGCCCATCAGGTCATGCCGGCGGTTCTTCATCCATTCGACCAAAGGCGGGTTGCGCTCCAGCGCCACGGCGCAGGCGGAAAAGGTGACCGGGATGTCGTAGCGATCGAACAGCCTGGCCAGGCGCCAGACACCGGCGCGGCTGCCATATTCGAAATGCGTCTCGGTGCTGAGATCGCGCACCGGCATGCTGCCGCTGAGATTGTATTCGCCCCAATTGTCGTTGCGGCCGTCTTCGAGCCACGAATATTCCGAGCCCTCCTCGTAGTTGAGCACGAGGTTGACGGCGAGCTTGACGCCGCCCGGCCAGACGACGAAGGGCGGGTGCGGGCCGTAGCCGACGAAATCGCGCGGCTGCTGGAAATCGATCGGCATCTTGCGTTCTCCCTGTCTTTGTTTCTGCGCAATTCCGAACGGAACCGCTCACACTTTCCTGGAATTGCTCTAGCTCTCGTTGGCGGCAATCCAGTCCATGTAGTCGTGGAACGCTTCCTTGCCGGCACGCGGCCGCCACGTGGTGTCGCGCAGGATGCGCGCGATGTCATAGGCGCCCCACATGCCGCCTTTCAGCCTCACATCCTGGACGATGTTGGCGTCGTCTCCAGGCGTCACCTCCGCCTTCAGGCCCGGCACGCGTTCCCTTGCCCAGCCGATGATCTCGCCGATGGTCTGGCTGGACCCGGAGCCGATATTGTAGTGGCGGTAATTGAGGCGGGGCGCATCGATCAGCGCGAGGATCGCGGCGGCGACGTCGGTCGAGGTGACGTAGTCGCCGACGGGCTCCAGGCTGTTCGGCCTGATCGTCTCGCCGGCCAGGGCCATATGCGCGACGCGGTTGGGAACATGGCGGAAGTTGCGGCTCTCGGTGGCGCGATCCATCGGACCGTAGACGGAAGCCAGCCGCACCGAGGCCGCCGACAGGCCGAACAAATCGGCATAGCGGTTGGTGACCATCTCGGAGGCGAATTTCGAGATGCCGTAGAGCGTCAGCGGCGCGACATAGCCGTCTTCCGGCAGTGGCTCGCCACCCCAGTCGGGTCCGTTGTGGCGATAGACGGAACCGGAGCTGACATAGACGAAGCGTTTCACGTCCGGCCTCTCGCGCGCCCAGTCCAGCATGCGCACGGTGCCCATGAGGTTGACGTCGACGATGCGGGCGGGGTCTTCGGCCTCCGGCTGGCGCTTTGCCTCCGAGGCGCTGCCGCGCGAGATCGGCGTGATGGTCGCGCCATGGACGATTGCCGTGATGCCTTGCTTGTCGAGCGTCTCGGACCAGGCTTGCGGGTCGAGGATATCGGCGGAAATCACCGTCAGTCGGTCGCGCACCGGAGCGAAGTGCTTCTCGGCCGCCGCGTCGAGGCCCGACCGGTCGAGGATCACGGCACGGGCGTTGGGATCGCGGTCCAGCCATGCGCGCGCGACCACGCTCATGACAAAGCCGGTGCCGCCGGTGACGAGCAAGGTCATGGGAGCTCCTTTGAAAGGGTTTCGGCCTCAGCGCGTCGCATAGCCGCCATCGACGAGCATGTCGGATCCGGTGACGAAGGATGCGTCGGAGGAAAGCAGGAAAGCCGCCGCCGCGGCGATCTCGTCGGGCTCGGCGATGCGGTCGAGCAGATGGGCGGGACCAAGGCCGGCATTGGCGGCCTCGAAATCGGCAAACCGGCGCAGCAGGCGCGTCGTCGCCACCGCACCGGGCGACAGGCTGTTGACGCGGACCCTGTCAGGCGCGTGGTCCACGGCCATCGCCTTGGCGAGGTGGATCAGGCCGGCCTTGGCGGCGCAATAGGCGACGGCCCTGGCGGTGGCGACGCGCCCGAATTGCGAGCCGATGAAGACGACCGAGCCGCCGCCGCTTGCCGCGATCAGCGGCACGGCGAACTTGCTCATCAGGAAGGCGCCGGTCAGGCCGACATCGATCTCATGCCGCCATGCGCTTTCGTCGAGATCGACGACGGTGGCGCTGGTCGAGGGTGCCGCGGCATTGTGCACCAGCCCGTCGAGCCGGCCGAATTTTTGCCGGGCGAACGCGACGGTCGCCCCCGCGGACTCGATATCCTTCACGTCGCATTGGCAAGCGGCAGCTGAAGGCCCGAGTGTCTGGGCAAGCTCGGTGGCCGGCTCTGGGCCGTAATCGGCGCAGACGACGCTTGCGCCTTCGGCAACACAGCGGCGCGCTATCGCCGCGCCGATGCCGCTGGCGGCGCCGGCGATCAGGATGACTTTGCCTTCGAGACGCCTCATGTCTGTTATCCGACCCGCTCCTCGATCGCCTGCATGGCCGCCAGCGTGGCCGGACGGCGCAACAAGTTGTAGCAGGCAGCTAAAGTCACCAACACGGCGCCGCCGCCCAGAAGCAGGAACATTGCCGGTGCGCCCATATGCTCCATCAGGCCGGCCGAAATGCCCGGCGTCGCAACATTGCCGATCGAATAGAGCAGGAGCAGCGTGCCGGAGGCCCCGACCATGTGCCGGCTGTGCAATTGCGAGGCGCCGAACGCCATCGCCACCGGATAGACCGTCAGCGCCGTCGCGCCATAGAGGAAAAACAGCACGAAGAGCAGCGGGACCGAAAAGTTGCCGAGCCAGGCGATCGCGGCGCAGAGCGTGACCGACAGGATACCCTGGACAAGCAGTATGATCCTGCGCTCAAACCTGTCGGACAGCCAGCCGACCGGCGTCTGCGCCAGCATGCCGGCGATGCTGATGGTCGTGACCAGCCCGACGGTCGTTGCCGCCGACAGCCCGATCTGCGTGCCGTAGATCGGCGTCAGCACGAAGATGTTCATATTGGTGATGCCGCCCTGGAAGATCGCTACGACTGTCACCGGCGCCAGCCGGAAAAGCGCCAGCGGGCCGAGGCGCTTGACCGGCCTTGCCGAACTTGCGTGCTCCGGATCGGTGGCAGGCAGCGCCGGCCAGCGCCCACCGGCGAATTTGGAGATCAGCGCCAGCAGCACCGTCGCCGCCGCCACCGGGAACAGATGCGGCGATTGCGGGCCGACCATCGCGACCAGAACCGGACCGAGCAGCACGGCGATTGCCGTTGTCAGCATATAGATCGAAAACATCGCGCCGCGATTGTGGTGCTCGGCATAGAGGTTGATCCAGCTTTCGCAGACGACGAACAGCGATGCCATCGCGAGGCCGCCGAGCAGGCGAAAGCAGATCCAGCTCGGCAGGAAGTCGGTGAAGACGAAACCGGAAGCCGCCAGCAGCGCGACGACGACGACGGCAACGAAGGTTCGCTCATGGCCGTATTGAGCGACGGCCGGGCGGGTCACTAGGCATCCGATGAGGAAGCCCACGGGATAGGCCGTCAAGACGATCTGCACGACCTGGGGAGAAATGCCGGGCTTGCCAAGATGCAGCGACACGGCGGTGGTCAGCATGGCGCTGCCGATGCAGGCCAGGCAGATGCCGATCATGATCGGCAGCAGGGCACGGGAGCGCTCTGCATTTTGCCAGAGCCGCGTCGCGGATTGAGCGATCGACCTCATGAATGCGGCTGCGGCGGCTCCCTGGCGGCACCGTTGACCGACGGCAGCCCGGGCAGAAGCTACACTTTGTGACGATTGCCACAAACGAAGATTGGCGCGGCTATGGCTCAAATTTTTTTGGCCATGCCGGTGAAGGAAAGCAGCGTCTCGGCGCGCTGTGGGCTTTACAGCGGTTTTGCACCCTCCTTACCATAGGCAAAAACCAAAATCTGGAAACCAGCGGAAGGGAACATCATGACGATCGAACGCCTGGAAAACGGCCAGCGCTTCTGCCGGGTGCTCCGCTATAACGGCACCGTCTATGTGGCGGGGCTGACCGCGGACGATCTTTCGGGCGACACCACCAGCCAGACCAAGCAGATCCTTGCCAAGATCGACGCGCTTCTCGCCAAGGCCGGCAGCGACAAGTCGAAGCTGCTCAGCGCGCAGATATGGCTCAGGGACATCGCCGATTTCGAGATGATGAACACGGCCTGGGACGCCTGGATCGACAGGAGCGCCATGCCGGTGCGCGCCACGGTGGAAGCGCGGCTTGCCGGCGACCAGTATCGCGTCGAGATCATGGTGACGGCGGCCGTCGGCTGAGCCGGCCGGCGAGGGTACGCCAATGCATGAGCTGGTGATCAAGAGCGGGCGCGTGGCGCTCGACGACGGCTGGGCTGAGTGCGACGTCGGTATCGACGATGGCCGCATCGCCGCCATCGGCAAGGGTCTTTCCGGCGAGAAGGCGATCGACGCCGGCGGCCGCTGGGTGATGCCCGGCGGCATCGACGCGCATTGCCATCTCGACCAGCCGGTCTGGGGTGGAGCCGGCAATGCCGACGATTTCTATTCCGGCACGATCTCCGCCGCTTTTGGCGGCACGACCTGCATAGTCCCGTTCGGCATGCCCGGGCAGGACATGACGACTGTCGGCGCCATGGACCGCGCGCTGGGGCGCGCGGCGGGACGCGCGGTGATCGACTACGGGCTGCATGCCGTGGTCACCATGGGCACCGGCGCGGATGTCGAGGCTCAACTTGGCGCGCTCGCCCAGCGCGGCATCGCCTCGGTCAAGCTGTTCATGACCTATCAGGGTTTCGCCGTCGACGACGACCTCTTCTTCAAGGTTCTCGATACGGCAAGGCGGTTGGGCTGGATCGTCATGGTCCATGCCGAGAACGACGCCGCGATCCGGCGCACGCGCCAGCGGCTGATCGATCTCGGCCGCACCGATATCCGCTATCATGTCGTTGCCCACAGCGAGACGATGGAGCGCGAGGCGACGCATCGCGCGCTGGCCTTCGCCGAGATGACCGGCGCGCGCATGACCATCGTGCATGTCTCGTCCTGGCAGTCGGCCGAGGAGGTGGCGCGGGCAAAGATGCGCGGCGTCGACGCTATCGCCGAGACCTGCCCGCAATATCTCTTTCTCGGCGCGGCCGATCTCGATCGCCCGGCAATCGATGCGGCGCGCTTCGTCTTCTCGCCGCCGCCGCGCTCGCCGCGCAGCCATGAGCATCTGTGGCAAGAGCTGATCAATGGCGGCATCGACCTGTGGTCGTCCGATCATTCGCCATATTATTTCGCCGACAAGATCGGGCACTCCGAAACACCCGGTTTCACCACGACGCTGAGCGGCATCCCAGGCATCGAGACACGCCTGCCGCTGCTGTTTTCGGAAGGGCTGCTCACCGGCCGCCTGGCGCTCGAGCGCTATCTCGACCTCACCTCGCGCAATGCAGCCTCGATCTACGGCTTCGCCGATCGCAAGGGTCGCATCGCCATCGGGCTCGACGCGGACCTGGCGCTGTGGGATCCGACGGCGCGCTGGACGCTGGGGCACAGGGCGCTGCACTCGCGCGTCGACTTCACGCCCTATGAGGGCAGGGTTGTCACCGGCAAGCCAATCACCGTCCTGGTGCGCGGCGTACCGGTGGTCGCCGACGGCAAGCTGCAGGCCGAACCGGGCTTCGGGCGTTTTGTGGCACGGACCGCCGCCGATCCGGCGCATCTCAGAAAACCAGTCGAGGATTGGACACCATGGCTCGATGCCTGACCATCGCCGTTTGCCAGACCGGACCGATCCAGCGCAGCGCCACGCGCGCCGAGACGGTTGGGCGGCTCGTGGATCTCCTGGAGAGAGCCGCTTCCGGCGGCGCCGAGATCGCGGTGTTTCCCGAAATGGCGCTCACCACTTTCTTCCCGCGTTGGCGCATCGACGACCAGGCCGAGATCGATGCCTTCTTCGAAGCCTCGATGCCAGGGCCGGAAACGCGGCGGCTCTATGATGCCGCCGCGCGCCTGAAGGTCGGCTTCGCGCTTGGCTATTGCGAGCTGGCGCAGGAAGAGGGCCGCACGCGCCATTTCAATACAATGGATCTGGTCGGGCCGGACGGTGCCTTCATCGGCCGCTACCGCAAGATGCATGTGCCGGGTTCGAGCGAGCCGGAGGCGGGCACGACCACGCATCTCGAACGACGCTATTTCGAGCCGGGCAATCTCGGCTTTCCGGTCTTCGACTATCGCGGCGTTCGTGTCGGCCTCGCCATATGCAACGACCGCCGCTGGCCGGAAACCTATCGCATGCTCTGTCTCAACGGCGCCGAGGTGGCGTTGCTCGGCTACAACACGCCGCTTTTGCTCGACGAAGCGCCGGCTCTGGCGCATCTGAGAATGTTCCACAACCATCTGCCGATGCAGGCCGGTGCCTACCAGAACACGCTCTGGGTCGCCGCCGCGGCAAAGGCGGGTCTGGAAGACGGGCAGGCGCTGATCGGCGGCTCTTGCATCATCGCGCCGACCGGCGAGATCGCGGCACTCGCAATGTCGCTCGACGACGAAGTCATCGTCCATCGCGCCGATCTGGACCTGATCGAGACCTGCCGGAAAGTGAATTTCAACTTCGCGCTCTATCGCCGCCCCGATCAATACAAGCGCATCTCGGAACCGGTCTGAGACCGCGATGGGCCTCGTGGAAACCGGTCACAACCAGTCCTCGATGCCGCCGTCGGTCGATCCGCTGACGCTCGGCGGGATCGTCGGGAACGGCCTTTGCATCGGCTGTGGCCTCTGCCGCTCGATCGCCGTTCCCGGCGACGTCGAGATGGTGATGACGCCGGAAGGGCGCGAGCGGCCCGTGGCGTTGCAGGAATTGGACAAGTCGACATTGACGAAGATCAACGCCGTATGTCCGGGAACGCGCATCGCCGGTCCGCCACCAGCGCAGATGAATGACGCCACGTTGGCGGACACGGTTTGGGGATCGGTCGAACGGCTTGTGCTCGGCTCCGCTGGAAATCCCACAGTGCGGTTTATCGGCTCCGGCGGCGGTGCGCTGACGGCGCTCGGACAGTTCCTGCTCAGTTCGGGACGGGTCAAGTTCGTGCTGCATGTCGCGGCCTCGCGTTCCATGCCGATGCGCACGGAACGCAAGCTGAGCTACGACGCCGCTTCCGTGCTCGAAGGCGCCGGCTCGCGCTATGGGCCGGCGGCGACGCTGGTGGATTTCAACGCCATTCTCGACCGCGGCGAGCCTTTCGCGCTGATCGCCAAGCCCTGCGACATCACCGCCGTGCGCAATCTGGCGCGGCTCGATCCGCGCGTCGACGAGCAGATGCGCTATGCGCTCGCCTTCGTCTGCGGCGGCGCCTCGGAGCTGACCAAGTCGGAACAGGTGCTGCAGCGTTTTGGCCTCGGCGAGGAGGAGCTTGCTCTGTTCCGCTACCGGGGCCATGGCAATCCCGGACTCAACCGCATCGAAACCAAAGACGGCCGCGCCTTCGAGATCAGCTACCGGCAGCTCTGGGAGGACGAGGACAAATGGATGATCCAGCCGCGCTGCAAGATCTGCCCCGACGCGATCGGCCAGGTGGCGGATATCGCGGTATCGGATTCCTGGCTGAATGGCGGACCGGCTGTCGAGGATGAGCCGCTCAACGGTATCATCGTGCGCACCAAGCGCGGGCGGGAGCTGTTCGACGCGGCTGTCGAGGCCGGCGCGGTGCAGATCAAGCGGGAGAGCGGGATCGCCGAGATCAGCGAGTTGCAGTCGCATCAGGTGCGCAAACGCCGCGCGGTCTGGGCGCGGCTGAAGGGCATGGAGATCGCCGGCAAGCCGGTGCCTTTCGTCACCGGTCTCGCCTTGCGCGAATGCGCGTCACAGAATTCAGCGGCCGAGAATCTGGCCGAGGGACGTGGCGCCCGCGATCGAGCCCGGCGCGGCCGCCTGGGCGAGCCGCCTGCGGTGCAGCGCGAAACAGTTTCAAAGGATGGGCAACCATGAGCGAGCAGACCGAGGTGATCGTCATCGGCGGCGGCATGGCCGGCGCCGGTGCTGCCTTCGAGATTTCACGCACTTCGAAAGTCGTGCTGCTCGAGCGCGAGAGCCATTGCGGCTACCACACCACGGGACGTTCGGCCGCAAGCTTCACCGAGAACTACGGCAATGGCGTCATCCGCCGCATCGTGCTGGCAAGCCGGGCGTTTCTCACCGAGCCGCCGACAGGTTTTTGCGATTATCCGCTGCTCAGCAAGCGCGGCATGATCACCGTGGCGCGGGCCGACCAGCTCGACCTGCTGCGCGAGGATCTGGAGGCGGCGCAGGCGCTGGTGCCATCGATCGTGGCGATGACGCCGGCCGAAGCGATCGCGCGCGTGCCGGTGCTGCGCCAGGACTATATCGCCGGCGCCTATATCGAACCGCATTCGATGGACATCGACGTCAACGGCCTGCATCAGGGGTTCTTGCGCGGAGCGCGGGCGCGCGGCGCCCGCATCGTCACCAAGGCCGGCGTGAGAGCCATCGGCAGGCAGGGCGGGCAATGGCGGGTCGAGACGGAAGCGGGAACATTCCTTGCGCCGTTGATCGTCAACGCGGCCGGCGCCTGGGGCGACGAGATCGCGGCGATGGCCGGAGTGCATCCGGTCAGCCTGCAGCCGAAGCGCCGCACCGCCTTCAACATTCCGGCGCCGGCCGGTCTCGACATTAGCGACTGGCCGCTGGTCAACGATGTCGGCGCGGAGTTCTATTTCAAGCCGGATGCCGGGCAGCTCTTCGTCTCGCCGGCCGATGCGACAGCGTCGGCGCCGATGGACGCCTTTGCGGAAGACATCGATGTCGCGATCGGCGCCGAGCGTCTCGAACGGGCAACGACGATCGAGGTGCAACGCGTTTCGCGTTCCTGGGCGGGTTTGAGGACGTTCGTCGCCGACGGCTCGCCGGTGGTCGGTCCGGACGACGAGTTTCCGGATTTCGTCTGGCTGGTCGGGCAGGGTGGCTACGGCATCAAGACCTCGCCGGCGCTGTCGCGCGTCTGCGCCAGCCTGATCGCCGACGGCAGCCTGCCGGACGATGTCGCGAGGCAAGGCGTTTCGCTTGCGGAACTCACGCCGCATCGGCTGCGCGGCACCGAGGACGAAGCTCGACAGGTCGCTTCATGAGCAAGGCCGCACTGGCGGCCGGTGGCAAACTGGCGGTACGCATCCTGGACGCGCTGGCCGAAGCTACGACGGACGCGCCGGGAATCACGCGCGTCGCTTACGGACCGGGCGAGCGCTTCGCCCACGATCTCGTGCGCAACGAGGGGGAAAAGCTCGGCGCTGTCGCTCGCGTCGACGCAGCCGGCAATCTCTATCTGACGCTGAAAGGCCGTGACCCGGATTTGCCGGCGATCGTCATCGGCTCGCATCTCGACAGCGTGGCGCATGGCGGCAATTTCGATGGCGCCGCCGGCGTCGTGGCGGGGCTCGCGGTAATGGCCGAACTGGTCGGGCAAAATATCCGCTTGGCGCGCGATCTCATCGTGCTGGCGACTCGCGCCGAGGAAGCGGTGTGGTTTCCGCTCTCCTATCCCGGCAGCCAGGCGGTGCTTGGCCTGCTCGATCCGCAGGCGCTCGAAGCCAGGCGTTCCGATAGCGGCCGCACGCTGGCCGAACATATGCGCGAGGAAGGTTTCGACCCAGACGCCGTGCGACGCGGCGTGCCGGGCACCGATGCAGGCCGGATCGCTGCTTTCGTCGAGGTGCATATCGAGCAGGGACCGCGCCTGGTCGCCGCCGGAGCGCCGGTCGGCATCGTTACGGGGATCGCCGGCGGCTTCCGCTATGTCGACGCGAAATGTCTTGGCGCCTATGCCCATTCCGGCGCCGAGCCGCGCTTCGCCCGCCATGACAGCGTGCTGGGCTTTGCCGATCTGGTTGCCTCGCTCGAAAACGAATGGGACGCGCTCGAACGCGACGGCCACGAGGCGACGATCACCTTTGGCCGCGTGCAGTCCGATCCGACACAGCATGGCGGCAGCCGGGTGCTGGGCGAGCTTGGCTTCACGCTCGATGTGCGCAGCGCCGAGCCGGCCGTTCTGGAGTGGATCGAAAATCGGCTTCAGACCATTTTCGCCAAGGTGGGCGCCACGCGCGGCGTCACCTTCGAGCCCGGGTCCCGCTTCACCTGGGAACCGGCGACCATGTCGCCGGACCTGATCGGCAGGCTCGACCGTGCTGCCACCGAACTGCAAATGCGCGCCCCGCATGTGCCGAGCGGGGCGGGGCACGATGCGGCCACCTTCGCCGGCGCCGGCATTCCGACCGCGATGCTCTTCGTGCGCAACGAGAACGGCAGCCATAATCCGCATGAAGCGATGGAGATCGCCGACCTCGATCAGGCGATCCGGCTGCTCCTGCGTTTCGTCACCGATTTCGACAACTCACCGGACCACCCATGAACCTCGCCAGGACTGCCTTGCTCGTCATCGACCTGCAGAATGAATACCGTCGCGGCGCGGCCTGGCCGGTCGTCGGCTACGACGCCGTGCTCGCCAACGCCGCCGCCCTGATCGAAGCCGCGCGCAAGGCGGGCGTGCCCGTCATTCACGCCCAGGCCTGGGTGAAGCCGGAGGAACGCGACGGCTATGCCCGGCAGGAAGAGATCCTGACCGAGGAATTCCGCTCGGCGGTCGCGGGCAGCGACGGCGCAGCGATCTGCGCCGAGGTAGCGGCGCAGGCCGGCGACATCGTCATCCACAAGCAGTGGCCGAGCGCCTTTCGCCGCACCGAGCTTTCGCAGCGGCTCGCCGTGCTCGGCATCGAAAACCTCGTCGTCGCCGGCGTGCTGACCGACAGCTGCGTGACCGAAAGCGTGTTCGACGCGGTTTACCAAGGGTTCCGTGCATGGCTGGTCAAGGAAGCCTGCGGCAGCATGACGGAGGCGATGCATCGCACCGGCATGCTCGACATGGCGAACCGGCTCTATGGCGGCGGTATATTGCATCTGCCCGAAGCCTTGAAGGCGCTGGCCGGCCAGTCCTTCGATGGCTGGCGCTGCACGCGGCCGGTGGAGTTCGCCTACACGCTGGAGAGCGTCGACCGGATTTACGAGGCGCTGTGATCGGCGCCGCAGCCGCACGCGCCTCTGACGACCGTCTTTGAAGCCGAAGGCTTGAGAACCGCGCCCGGCAGCGCTCCGGTCGCCCTGCCGCCGCGCCAGACCGATACGCCGTTGACGAAGACATGTTCGATGCCGGCGGCGGGTCGGCGCGGCTCCTCGAAAGTGGCGCTGTCGATGATCGTCTCGGGATCGAAGATGACGAGGTCGGCGAAATTGCCTTCCGCCAGGATGCCGCGCTCTTGGATGCCGAATTCACGCGCGGGCAGGCCGGTCATTCGGAACACGGCCTCCTCCAGGCTAAATAGCCCGATGTCACGCGCGTAGTGCCCGAGCACGCGTGGAAAGGTGCCCCACAGCCGCGGATGCGGATGGATGTCGTGCGGCAGGCCGTCGGAGCCGATCATGGTGCGCGGATGCGCGATGATGTCGCGGACGTCGTCCTCGTCGAGCTGGAAATAGACAGCACCCGCCGGCAGCAGACGCTCACCGGCCTCACGCTCGGTGCAGTTCCATTCGCGGGCTATGTCGGCGATCTCGCGCCTGGCCATCTCCGGATGCGGATCGGACCAGGTGACGAGGATCTTCAAGCCGGTGTCGCAGCGCTCCAGCCGTAGCACGGTCGAGCTCGCGGCGTAGGGATAGACGTCCATGCCTATGTCCATCGTCTCGCGCGCCTGGTCGATCCTTTCCAGCGAGGGCCGGCTCTTGCCGAAATTGGCGCGGCCGGTGCACTGGTGATGCGAGATGAACAGCTTGCCGCCGGCATGATCGGCAATGTCGATCGCTTCCTCGATCGCCTCGTCCATCGTCTCGAAATAGTTGCGCGTATGAGTGACATAGGGACCGCCGAGGCTGGCCGCCGTGGCGGCTAAGGCCTTTACTTCGTCGGTCGATGAGTTGACGGCAGGCGGATAGTCGAGCCCGGTGCTGAGGCCGAAGGCGCCCTCGGCCATCGCCGCGGCGACCGCTTCCTGCATCGCCACCGTTTCCGCTTCGTTGGCCGGCCGATCGGTCACCGGCATGCAACGCTGGCGCAAGGTGGTGTGGCCGACGAGCAGGGCGGCGTTGGTGGCGATGCCGCGGCGCTTCAGCTCCGCGACATAGTCGGCGAAGCGGTCGAAACGGAAGTTCTCGCGGCCGCCGACCAGCGTGAAGGGTGGCGGCGGCGTCTTGTCGAGCAGCAGCGGTGCCAGGCTGACGCCGCAATTGCCGGCGATCACCGTCGTCACGCCCTGGCTGATCTTCGGGTCCATGCCGCGCGGTGCCAGCAGCGCGCCGTCGTCATGGGTGTGCACGTCGATGAAGCCGGGTGCGACCACCTTGCCCTTTGCATCGATTTCCTCGATGCCCTGCGCGTCTTCTAGCCGGCCGATGGCGGCGATCCGGCCCGTCGTGACGGCGATGTCTGCCTCGAAGCGGTCAGAACCGTCTCCGGAAATCAGCGTTGCGCGGCGGATGAGGAGATCATAGGGCATTGGGCGGCTTCCTAGCTTTCCGGGTTGGCGGCGATCTCCTCGCGGCGGCGCGCGACATAGGCGTCGAGCTCTTCGCGGATCGCGGGGTCCATCACCGGTTCCTCGTAGTCGTGCAGGGCCTGCTGCCAGAGCTCTGTCGCCCGCTCCAGCGCATCCTTACCGCCCGCTTCCTGCCACGCGCCATGGTTCTGCCAGTTGGAAAGCATCGGCTGGTAGAAGGCGGTGGTGTAGCGCGACATGGTGTGCTCGGCGCCGAAGAAATGGCCGCCGGCCGGCACCGACTTGATCGCCTCGAAGCCGAGATCGTCTTCCTGGAACGGCAGCGGCCGCAGGAACTCCATCATGTTCTGCAGGATCTCGACGTCGAGCACGAGCTTTTCGTAGGACGCTGTCAGCCCGCCCTCCAGCCAGCCGGCCGCGTGGTAGATCAGGTTGGCGCCGCCGAGCACCGCGCCCCATGTGGCCATCTCGGTCTCGTAGGCCGCCTGCAGGTCGACGACGTTGGAGGCGTTCGCGTTGGAGGTGCGATAGGGCAAATTGTAGCGCCGCGCCAACTGGCCGGCGATGATGTTGGCCTTGGCGTTCTCCGGCGTGCCGAAAGCCGGCGCGCCGGACTTCATGTCGACATTGGAGGTGAAGGCGCCGTACATCACCGGCGTGCCGGGATTGACGAGCTGCGTCAGCACGACGCCGAACAGCGCTTCGGCGTTCTGCTGGCAGAGTGCTGCGGCCAACGTCACCGGCGTCATCGCGCCCATCAGCGTGAAGGGCGTGACGGTCACCGGCTGGCCGTGCTCGGCCATGGCGATCAGGCCTTCGGCCATCGCGTCGTCGAACAGGCGCGGCGAGTTGATCGAGATGATCGTCGTCACGCCGGGCGAAGTTCGCATCTCCTCGACGCTGATGCCGCGGGCGATCGCCATCATGTTGATGCCGTCCATCGCCCTGGCGCGGCCGATCGCGGTGCAGTGGAAGGAGAGGTCGCTGAGCGTCAGATTGGCGTGGTAAGTGTCGAGGTGACGCGCATTGGCCGGCAGTTCCATCGGCGCCACCACCTGGTTGCCGATGATGTGGATGGCGTTGAAGTGGTGCGCCAGCCGGATGAAGTTCTGGTAGTCGGGAAGATTGCCCTGGCGGCGGCCATTGATGCGGTCATGCACGTTGGGCGGGCCGGCGACCAGCCCGAAAACCAGCGAATTGTCACCGAGATGGACCTGCTTCTCCGGGTTGCGGCTGGTCAGCGTGAAGGACGACGGCACGTTGCGCAGGGCCTCGGTCACCAGGCTTTCATCGACCCTGATGGTCTTTTCCTCGCGATCGACGATGGCGCCGGCAGCGGCGAACAGGTCCATCACCTTCTCGCTCATGACGCGGATGCCGAGCTCCGACAGGATGCGCATCGAGGTCTTGTGCAGCTGTTCCATGCGCTCTTCGTCGAGAAGCTGCATGGGCGGGTAGGGGTTTTTCACGCTCTGCCAAGGCAGTTGCGCGATGCCACCACCGCTGCGCCCGAGTTTCGATCGGCGACCGCCGCCACGCCTGTCCTGTGACATAAGTTTGTTCCCTTCCGGCTTCAGTACCCGCGTTCCGGATTGACCACGTTTTCCAGCGGCTGGCCTTTGCGGTAGCGCGCCAGATTGTCGGCGAACATGCGCACCGATTTGATGTCCCAGCCGTCATAGACCGCCGCGCAATGCGGCGTGACGGCGACGTTCTCGTAAGCCCAGAGCGGATGCCCGGCCGGCAGCGGCTCGGTGGCGAAGACATCGAGCGCCGCGCCCTTGATCCGCCCGCTGTCGAGCGCGTTGAGCAGTGCGGCTTCCTCGACGACGCCGCCGCGCGAAATGTCGATCAGCACGGCGGACGGCTTCATGGCGGCAAAGGCGGCCTCGCCAAGCAAGCCGCGCGTTGTGGGCAGCAATGGCACGCAGCAGACGATGAAATCGGCACGGCCGATCAATACCAGCAGCGCATCGGGGCCATGCACCTCGTCGAGCGCGGGCATCGGCTTCGGCCGCGCGCGGATGCCGAGCGTGCGCATACCCATTGCCTGCCCGCGGCGCGCGACGGCCTCGCCGGTCTTGCCGAGACCGAGGATGAGGACTGTCTTGCCCTCGATCGGCTCGACGCGGCCGCCGCCCCATTGGCGGGCTTGCTGCCGGCGCTCGAAACCGCGCAGGTCGAGCGAGAAGGAGAGCATTGCGCCGAGCACATATTCGGCCAGCATGCCGGCCGCGACACCGGCCGAATTCGTGACCGTCACATGCGCAGGATCCCAACGCCCGAGATGGTCGGTGCCGGAGCCGCCGATCGACACCCATTTTACCGTCGGGCTCTCGACGAGCGCCTGGCGCGGATAGCGCGGCGTGCCGTCGAAGCGGATCGAATAGACCACTTCCGCGGCGGTCCGCTCGATAAGCGCGGGAAGGCCGGCATAGGTGTCGCAGGCATGCACATCGAGGTCCGGATGCGTTTCGGCGAGCACGGCAAGCGCGCCGGCCGGCTTGTCGGTGTGCAGGATGACGGTTGGGCGCGCCGACATCGCGACCTCACTTGCGGCCGATATGGTCGGCGGCGCTGCCGAGGGCGGCAAGCAGCGCCTGGCCGTTTTCCAGCGTCGCGTTCTCATGCGGCGCGCGCAGGTTCAGCCAGCGCCGGTCGCCGGACTTGACCGCAAGCACCGCCTTCATCGCCGGGATCAGCCCGGCGTCCTGGATCACCTTCCGGAACGCCTTGATGGCGGCATCCGCTTCGGCGACGTCCTCGCCCTTCCGGGCCGCGTCATAGAGGTGGCGGATGGCGGCGGCGTTCAGATTGACGGTCGCCGAAATGCAGCCGGCCGCGCCGCTCGCCAGACCCTTGGTGAGCTGCGCCTCGGAACTCGGAAAGACAGAAATACCGGGCGCGGCGGCGATAACGGCGGCCGTGTTGTTCCAGTCGCCGGCGCTGTCCTTGTAGGCGACCACAGTGTCCGGAAATGCCTTGCTCAGCCTTGCCGTCAGGGCCGGGCTGACCGGCACGCCCGAGTTCTGCGGGATGTGATAGAGGATCACGCGCATCGAAGGTTTTGCCACCTTCTCGATCAGCTCGCTGTAGTAACGCGCCTGACCGTTGTCGCCGGCGCCGGTGTAGAAGAAGGAAGGCAGCACCATGACCGCGGCGCAGCCGAGGCCAACGGCATGGGCCGACAATTCGACCGTTTCCGGCAGAGCGGTGACGCCAGTGCCGGGCATCAGCCGGTCCGGCGCGATGCCGGCCTCGACCAACCATTCCAGCGCCTGCATGCGCTCGCGCAGGGAGACAGACAGCGCTTCGCCCGTCGTGCCGAAGGGCGAGAGGAAATGCGCGCCCTGGCCGAGAACCCATTTGGCGTGGGATATCCAGAGATCGCGCGCGATGCGGCCGTCGTCTTCGAACGGCGTCAGGATCGGGGCGATGGTTCCTTGGAGGCGAGTCATGAATGTCCTCTATGCTGGTCTGTGTGGCCGGCCATCGCTGCGACGGCGCGGGCGAAGTAGGCCGAGGCGGTGATGTCGAAGAGTATGTCGAAACCTGCCGGCGAACGGAACGTCACGGCCTCGATATGGCCGACGCGCGTCTGTGCGATATCATCTGCACCGAATTTTTGGGGTCTCAGGTCCAGCGCGCAAAGTCCGCTCATCGCTTCGGCAAGGCGAGGACCGGAAAGGCGCATCCACGCCCAGCCTTCCTCGCGCCATGACGAATAGCCTTTCCGTGCAACCGCAGCATACCAGGTGTTTTTGACGTCGGCGACCGTCTCGCCGGCGTCCTCGGCGAGAAGCAGGATGTCCTCGTTGCCGAGGCGCAGGACCCGCATGCCGCGGTGGTCGCCGATGCGATTGACGGCCGGGAGCGGAATCCCTTGCGCGGCGAGCCAGGCGGCGCTGCCACCGCCTTTCAGGCCGAAGCGCGGCTTGTCTGTAAGATCGCTCAGCGCGGCCGCGCCGGAAATCAGCTTCGTGCCGTCGGCCGCGCCGCCGGGCATGAAGGGGTAGACGCGTGTCGCGGTGCCGGCGGCCATCTAGATCTCCTGCCGCGCGTTGGTCGGGTCGAAGAAGGTGTGAGCGACGACCGGCGCCTCGACCAGCTCGCCATTGCGGCACTTCACCGTCACGCGGCTGCCTTCCGCCTGGTCGTCGACATGGACATAGGCGAGCGCGATATGGCGCCTGAGCGACGGCGAGTATCCGACCGATGTGATCTGGCCGACAGGGGCGCCGCCGCGCAACACCAGGCAGCTTTCGCCGGGAATGTTGCGGCTGCCGGCGGGGAATTGCAGGCCGACCAGCTTGCGGGTCTGCCCGAGCCTTGCGCGCATCTCGATGGAGCGCTTGCCGACGAAGAACGGTTTCTTCTTCGAGACCGCCCAACCGAAGCCCAGCTCGTCGGGCGTGGTGATCGCATCCGTGTCCTGGCCGATCAGGATATGGCCTTTCTCCAGGCGCAATATGCGCGACGCCTCCAGCCCATAGGGACGCAGGCCGTGCGGTCTGCCCGCCGCCATCACCGCGTCCCAGAGGCTGGGCGCCAGGCTCGAAGGGCAATGCAATTCGTAGCTTAGCTCGCCCGTGAAGCCGATGCGCATCACCCGCACCGGGACGCCGGCGACGGTGCCGTCGCGGCCGCTGAGATAAGGGAAGGCGTCGCGGCTGAAATCGATGTCGCCGTCAAGCGCCTCAAGCACCAGGCGCGCCTTGGGTCCGGTGACGTTCAGGCCGGAAAACGCGCCGGTGAGGTTGAGCACGTCGACCTTCAGGCGCCACTCGGCGTTCCAGAACAGCATGTCGGCATAGACGCGCGCCACGGCCCCGGTGGTCGCCGTCACATAGAACCGGTCCTCAGCCATCCGGTAGGCGACGCCGTCATCGATCACCGAGCCCATCTCGTTGAGCATCAGGCAGTAGCGGACGCGGCCGGTGGGCTGGTTGGCATGCGCCATCGTGTAGAGGCGGTCGAGAAATTCACCGGCGTCCGGCCCACGGATCTCCAGCTTGCCGAGCGTCGAGACGTCGAGCAGGCCGACGCCTTCGCGCACGGCGAGTATTTCCTCGCGGACAGCTTCCTCGGCGCTGCTTGCAGCGCCGTAATAATAGGGCCGCCACCATGCGCCGACCGGCTTCATCGCAGCGTTCAGCGCGACATGCTTCGCATGCAGCGCCGTGCGGCGTTCCAGCACCTCGTGGTGGCCGGCGAGCACGCCGAGCGTTTCCGGCCCCACCGGAGGACGCGCCGTGGTGATGCCGATCTCGCAGACCGTCCGGGCGGTTGCCTCGGCGACGATCCGGGCGGTCGCCAGGGCCGAATGGCGACCCTGGCTCGGGCCCATGCCGACGGTGGTGAAGCGCTTGACCAGCTCGATCTCGCGATAGCCGTCCTTGGTCGCGTTCTGCAGATCCTTGACCTGGAGGTCCTCGTCGAAGTCGACGAAGTCGCGTCCCTTGGGATCGGCGGCGACCGGCTGCACATAGCGCGGCCGAGCGCTCTTCGGCGTGACCGGAGGTTCTGCCGCCACCGCATGGCCGAGCCGCGAAAGCGCGGTTGCAGCCGCGCGCCGGCCGCTGGCAATTGCGTCCTGCAACTCGTCCGTTCCGGCAACGGCGCCGGCGAGTTGGACGGGACCTTCCGGGAGCGTGATCGTCATCGTTTGCAAGCCGGCATCGTAGCCGACCTTGCCGCCGGCCTGGCACGGCAACTGCCATGCCGGCGCCTGGCCGGTCGAAACAGCCAGCAGGTCGCAGGCGATCCAGCTTCCGCCGACACGGACGCGGGCAAGATGGCGGTTTCCGGCCATGCCTTCCGCCGCCTCGACGGTTGCGCCTTTCCGGATGGCGACACCCCTGCCGCGGAGTTCGGCCTCCAGCGGGCCGGCATCGCCGGCCGGTCTCGGATCGACGAGCTCGACGACCGATACGCCTGCGTCCAGCAGATCGAGCGCCGTCCGGTAGCCGTCTTCATTCGCGGCCAGCACCACGGCGCTGTGACCGGGCCGCACGCCATAGTACCGGATCAGCCGCTGGGCAGCGCCGCCGAGCATGATCCCCGGCAGGTCGTTGTTGCGGAAGACGGCCGGCTGCTCGATGGCGCCGGTCGCCAGGATCACCTCGCGGGCACGCGTGCGATGAAGCCGATTGCCCTCGATCAGCGGCAGCCAGTTGTCTTCGTACCAGCCATTGCAGACGGTGCCGGTCAGCACCTTGAGATTGGGCAGCGCCTCTAGCCGCGATGACAGGCCGGAGAGGATGGCTGGATCGCAGCGGCCGCAACTCAGCGAGCCACCGATCTCGGGATTCTCGTCGCACAGCACAACATCGGCTCCTGCCTCCGCGGCGGCAATCGCGGCGCTCAGTCCCGCCGGGCCGGCGCCGACGACGAGAACATCGCAATGCAGGTGCGCCTTGTCGAAATGCCGATGCGGAGCCTTGGTGTCGACCACGCCCAGGCCTGCCTTGCGGCGGATGATCGGCTCCCAGAATTTCAGCCAGCTGTCGCGGCGCGGACCCATGAAGGCGCGGTAGTAGAAGCCGACTGGCAGGAAGCGGCCAAACCAGTCGATCACGGCGTCGTGGTCGCGTTCGAGCGAGCCGTTGACGTTCTGCGCGCTGACCCGCAGCCCTTCGCTGATCGGCGTGCGCTCGGCGGCGACGTTCGGTTCGGACGGAAGCTGCACCAGCGCGTTGGCGTCGGCCCCGGTCATCGACAGGATGCCGCGCGGGCGATGGTATTTGAACGAGCGCGACAGCACCCATTGACCGGAAGCGGCGAGCGCGCTGGCGATGCTGTCGCCTTCGTAGCCCTCGAAGGGCTTGCCCTCGAAGGTGAAGCGGATGCGGCGGCTTCGATCGATCCGGCTTCCGAAAGGGGCGGGCAGCCGGTTCATGCGCGGTCCCGCTGCTCGGAAGGGTCGAAGGTGCGGATGATCTCGTTGCTGACGAGATCGCGCTCGGCCAGGAAGAAATAGTTGCTCGGCACGTGCCGCCACCACTCGACCACGATGCCTTTGCGGTTTTCGGCGCGGAACAGGTGCCGCGACCATTCCCTGTCTGCGGTGTCGTTCGGATCCGGCCTCGCGCGCACCGGTCCGAAGGACTGGAACTCGTCGATGTTGCGCCGGCCATTCATCGGGCAGGTCAAAAGCTTCATCGTCAATGGCTCGCCGCGGTCGCGCCCATTTCATTGAGCAGCCTGAAGGTCTCGAACCGCTCCAATGCAAATGGCTTCAGGATGTCGGGCACACGACCGTCGGCGATGGTCTGGGCCATGCGCTTTCCAGCGACCGGCGTCGCCTTGAAGCCCCATGTGCCCCAGCCGCAGTCGAGCCACAGATTGGCGAGCGGGCTCGCGCCCATGATCGGGCTGTAGTCCGGGGTCATGTCGGTGATGCCGGCCCATTGCCGAAGCAGGCGCACGCCTTGCAGGAAAGGAAAGAGGTGGACGGCGCCTTCGGCGAGGTGCTCCTTCATGTCGAGTGTCGAGCGCGTCGAATAGAGCTGGTAGGGATCGGAGCCGCCGCCGATGACGACCTCGCCGCGCGACGACTGCACGAGATAGGTGTGCAGCGAGACCGACGAGACCAGCGTGTGCAGCCAGGGCTTCAAGGGTTGCGTCACCATCGCCTGCAGCGGATAGCAGCGGATGGGAAGCTCGACGCCGGCCATCAGCGCCACGTCGTAGTTCATGCCGCCGGTGGCGATCAGCAGCTGGCCGCAGGCGACGCGGCCCCTGTTCGTCTTGACCGCCTGAATACGGTCGCCGACGACGTCGAAGCCCTGCACCTCGGTACGCTGGTGGATTTCGACGCCGCGCCGCGACGCCTGGGCGGCGTAGCCCCAGGCGACGGCGTCGTGGCGCGCCGTTCCGCCGTCGGCATGCCAGAGCCCGCCGAGGATTTCGAGCGGGCCGCCATAGTCCATATTCAGCAGCGGGCAGAGTTCCTCGACGCCCTTCTGGTCGACGACCTCGGTGCGCGTGCCCATGTGCTTGCCCATTTCGGCGCGCATGTGGAAACTGCGCATCGTCGCCTCGCTATGCGCAAGCGTGAGCTGGCCGCGCTGCGAGAACATGACGTTGAAGTCCAGTTCTTGCGACAGGCGCTCGAACAGCTCGACGCCCTCCTTGTAGAAGGCGATGCCTTCAGGCGTGATGTAGTTGGAGCGGATGGTGGTGGTGTTGCGCGCCGTGTTGCCGCCGGCGAGGTAGCCTTTCTCCAGCACCGCAACACTCTTTATGCCGTGATATTTGGCAAGATGATGCGCGCAGGACAGTCCATGCCCGCCGCCGCCGATGATGACGACATCGTAGGCCGGCTTCAGCTCGGGCGTGGCGGGGATGTCGCCGCTGACCGGATAGTCCCAGCTGAGACCGTATTTCAGAAGCCTGAGGGGCATTGCACGGCTCAGCTCAAAGTCTTGGGAGGATCGTAGAGCAGCGCCGAGAGATCGGAGAAGCGGCTGTCGCGGTCGTCGAGCGAGAGCACCGCGTCGCGGATCGCCGCGGCGCGGCCGGATCCGAGCACAGGTGCGGCGAACTCCATGTATTTGGCCTCGACGTCCTGCGCCGTCATCGGTGCCTCAGGGCCGCCGCGCGCATGCACGTCGCCCGACGCCAGCACGCGTCCGTCCGTCGTCGAGATGACGACGTCGGCCCAGCGGCCGGCCGGGAAGCGGGCGCTGTGGCGTTCGGATTCGGTCACCGCGATGCGGGTGAGCATGTCGGCGACCGCGGCGTCGGCGAGCCCGGCGCCGGAAATATGCTCCAGTCCGATGCGCCCATGGATGATGAAGGTCGCGACGGCGAAGCGCAGGCTGTACTGCGCCTTCGAGGTCGTGTCCGGCATGCCGTCGAACAGCGTGGCCGCATAATGGAAGCTGTTGACCTGGACGCGGGCGATGTCGGACGGAGCGAGATTGTGCGCCAGGCAGAGTCCGCGCACCGCGTCGATCGCCGCATGCGCCCAGCGGCAGATCGGGTAGGGTTTTACATATTGGTGCAGCACCTGCCAGAAGACGCCGAGATCCTGCCAATGCGTCGCGACGTCAGGCGCCTCCACCGTGATCGCTGGCGCGCCGGTGAAGCCGCGCTCGGCAAGCACCGTCGCCGAAAGGCCGATGAGGGCGCCGAGACCGGAGCCGTCATGCAGCATCGTCGGCGTGGCGATCTCGCGCATCATCTGGCTGCGCGGGCCGTGATACTCGGCAATGCCGAGCGCCTCGCGCAATTGCGTTTCGTCGAGCCGCCGCAGGCGTGCCGCGACGGCGGCCACGCCCAAGGCATTCCACGCGCCCGAGGTATGGTAGTCGCTCACCGTCGCATGCAAGGCGATGCCGGCCCGGCCGGCGACTTCGTAGCCGACGACCAGGGACGCCAGCGCCTCCGGCCCGGTAAGGTCGGGCCTTGCTTCCGCGAGCGCGGCAAGCGCCGGCACGACCGCGACGCCGATATGGCCCTTGGTCGGGCTGTAGCCGTCGTGGCCGTCGAGATTATCGGTCTGCGTGGCGACGGCGTAGGCCGCGCCGGCGATGCTGGCGCGGCGTCCGTCGAACAGCATGCGGGCCGAATATTGCGGATCGCTTGAACCATAGAGCAGCACGGCGGCGTCGCGCGCGATCCGGCCCGCGTCCATCGGCCCGGCCGCGATGGCGATGCCGAGTGTGTCGAGCAGCAGGTAACGCGCCTGTGCCAGCACCGGTTGGGGAAAGACGGAAGCGGGGCGCCGCAGCACGAAATCGGCGAGGCGCGTGAACGTATCGGAACTGACGACAGGCCCCTCACGCCGGTATGACGGCACAGCCACGCGCTAATCTCCCCTGTCTCTCCACAACATCAATAAATTGGGTTCATCGCGCAAGCACGCGATTAGTTTGGCGGCTTTGACCAAAAATATTGATGCCATGTCGCTTGTCTGCGATTGAATGGCCGGTTGCCCATGCGATAGCTATGGCGATCGTGGAGCAGGAGACCCGGATGAAGCCGCCGCCACCGTTGAATTATATCCGCTCGTTCGAGAGCTCGGCCCGCCATTTGAGCTTCACCACGGCGGCCAAGGAGTTGGGCTACACGCAAGCGGCGGTCAGCACGCATGTGCGTGCCCTTGAACATTATATCGGCCGGCAGCTGTTCATCCGCTATCCGCGCAGTCTGAAGCTGACCGAGATGGGGGAGGCGTTCCTGCCGACCTTGCGCCAGGCGCTCGACCAGATCGACCAGGCGACCGAGGCGATCGTCGCGTCCTCGCGCAACCGCACGGTGGTCGTTTCCTGCCCGATGAGCCTTGCCGAGAACTGGCTGGCCGGTTGCATGGCCGCCTTCCGCAAGAAGCACCCTGAGATCGAGATCGTGCTGCACGGCACGATCTGGGAAGACTTGAGCGAGCAGATCGCCGACATCACCATCTCGACGCGGCGCTTCGACGACAGGCCGCCTTCGGCAATCCCGCTCTGGAACGACGAACTGGTCCTGCTTTGCGCTCCCGCCGTGCTCGAGGGCGAGCATGCGCTGAAGACGCCGCAGGATATGCTCAAGGTGGACTGGATCTTCGTGCATGGCCGCCAGGAATATTGGCAGGTGGTGACCGATGCGCTCGGCGTCGACCTGGAGGACCACGACAAAGGCCTGTCGACCAATGCTTCCAACATCGCGCTCGAGCTTGCCGCCATGGGGGCCGGCCTCGTCGCCACGCAGCGCTCGCTCGCGCATGCCTATATGCGCCGAGGGCTGCTCGTCGAGCCGTTTCCGGTCCGGCCGCCAAGCCCCTGGAACTACTATCTGACCGAGAGCCAGCTTTCCAAGGGAAACATCGCGCGCACGGTCAAGGAATGGATCCTGTCCAGGGCCAGGGAAGACGCTGCCTGAACGCGGCAGCGTCATCGCCTTCAAAAATTTGACGGGCCAATGGCATTGTTTTTTTAGGCCTTTAAGGCCGGCTTTCTGCGGTTTGTGAAAGGCCGAGCCCTTCCGGGATTTTTGCATCGCCCCTAACATGCGTATCCGCAAGGGGAATGTAACGGGCGGAAAAGCCCTGAACCGGAGAACAACGATGACAATGTTCAAGAGCAACGGTGACCGCGTCCCGACGGTCATCGAAAGCTACGCAGCCGAAGTCAAAAGCGGCCGGATGGACCGCCGCGAATTCCTGGCCATGGCGAGCGTGATGGGCGCTTCCACGGCGCTGGCCTACTCGATGGCGGGGATCGAGCCGGCCAAGGCCGCGGCGATCGTGCCCGGCAAGAAGGGCGGCATCCTGAAGATGCAGATGATCATCAAGGACATGAAGGATCCGCGCGCCTGGGACTGGTCGGAAATCGCCAATGTCATGCGCCAGTGCAACGACTACATGATCCGCTACACCACCGACTTCACCTTCGAGGGTCATCTGGTCGAGAGCTGGGAGGTGAGCGACGACGCCACCGAATACACGCTGCATCTGCGCAAGGGTGTGAAATGGTCGAATGGCGACGACTTCAACGCCGACGACATCGTCCATAATATCGAACGCTGGTGCGATAAGGCGGCCGAGGGTAATTCGATGGCCGGCCGCATGGGCTCGCTGATCGATCCCGCCACCAAGAAGGCCGCCGCCGGCGCCATCGCCAAGCTCGACGACCACACGGTGAAGCTGAAATGCAACCAGTCGGACGTCACCATCATCCCGGGCTTTTCCGATTATCCGGCGGTCATCGTCCATCGCGACTTCGACAAGAACGGCGCCGACATGCTCAAGACGCCCGGCACCGGCCCGTATGAACTGATCTCCTACAAGGTCGGCGAGTCGGCTTCGGTGCGGCGGCGTAAGGACTTCACCTGGTTCGGCGGCGAGCCCTATCTCGAAGGCGTCGACTGGACCGACTACGGCTCGGATGCGTCCAACCCCGCCATCGGCAGCGCCTTCGAGGCCGGCGAGATCGATTGCAACTACCAGACCGTCGGCGGCACCGTCGACCTCTATGACAGCATGGGCCTGGTCAAGGAGCAGGTGGTCACCGCCGGCACGATCGTGCTGCGCACCAACGTGACCAACAAGCCCTATGACGACAAGCGGGTGCGCAACGCCATCCAGCTCGCCGTCGACAACGAGACCGTGCTGAAGCTCGGCTATAGCGGCCTCGGGCAAGTTGCCGAGAACCACCATGTCTGCCCGATCCATCCGGAATATTACGCGCTGCCCAAAATCCCGCGCGACCTCGCCAAGGCAAAGGCGCTGATGGCCGAGGCCGGCCAGACGGACCACGAGTTCGAGCTCATTTCCTATGACGCCGACTATGTGAAGGATCCGGCCGACGTCGTCGCCGCGCAGATGCGCGGCGCCGGCTTCAAGGTCAAGCGCACCATCATTCCAGGCTCGTCCTTCTGGAACGACTGGACGAAATATCCGTGGTCGACCACCGACTGGGGCATGCGGCCGCTGGGCGTGCAGGTGCTGGCGATCGCCTATCGCAGCGGCGAGGCGTGGAACGAGTCCGGCTACGCCAATCCCGACTTCGACAAGAAGCTCAACGAGGCGATGGCCATCGCCGACCCCGAGAAGCGCAAGGAACTGATGAAGGACGTCGAGTTCATCCTGCAGGACTCAGGCATCCTCGTCCAGGCGTTCTGGCGCTCGCTCTACCGTCACCACGCCGCTTATGTGAAGAACCTTGGCATGCATCAGACGTTTGAACTGCAGCTGGACAAGGTCTGGCTGGACAAGGCCTGAAGCGATCAATCGCGACAAGTATCTCAGGGGCGTGTTGCGCCCCTGAATTCGCCGGCGACTGTGATTGCCCAGTCGGCTAAACCAACTCGCAGAGCGTTTCGAAAGAACGCGAGACAAGTCGCCGAACAAAGGGAAGAAACCTCGATATGCGTACTCATGCACAAGCCGTTGTCATTGGCGGCGGTCTGATCGGCTGCTCGATCCTCTATCACCTCGCCAAGTTCGGCTGGACGGATGTGGTCCTCCTGGAGCGCAGCGAGCTGACTTCCGGTTCGACCTGGCACGCGGCCGCCAACATCCACGGCCTGCATGATTCAACCAATATCAGCCGCCTGCAGCATTACACGATGGCGCTCTACAAGGAGCTGGAGGCCGAGACCGGCCAGGGCTGCGGCATCTTCCAGCCGGGCTCGCTCTATCTCGCCCAGACGGAGGCGCGCGAGCATCAGCTGAGGCTGCAGGAAGCCAAGGCGCGGCGCTACAAGATGAATTTCTACGAAGTCGGCCGCGATGAAGCCGAGCGGCTGCATCCGCTGGTCGATTTCGACGGCATTCGCTGCATCATGTATGAGCCGGAGGGCGGCAATGTCGATCCGTCGGGGGTGACGGCGGCCTATGCCGCGGGTGCCCGCCAGCGCGGCGCCGAGATCCATCGCTTCACACCGGTCACGGCGACCGAGGCGCAAGCGGACGGCAGCTGGATCGTGCGCACGCCGAAGGGCGACATCCGCACGCAATGGGTGGTCAACGCCGCCGGCCTGTGGGGCAGGGAGGTCGCCGCCATGGCCGGGCTGCAATTGCCGCTGATCCCGACCGAGCACCAGTATTTCGTCACCGAGACCATTCCCGAGATCGCCTCGATGGGCCGGCGCCTGCCGTCGGTCGCCGATCGCGACGGCGAGTATTATCTGCGCCAGGAAGGCCTGGGGCTGCTCATCGGCGCCTATGAGCGCAACATGAAATTCTGGGCCGAGGACAGCACGCCGATGGATTTCGGCCACGAGCTGTTTCCCGACGACCTCGACCGCATCGAGGAAAACATGATGCGCGCCGTCCAGCGTGTCCCGGCCGCCGCTACCGCCGGCGTCAAGAAGGTGATCAACGGCCCGATGATCTGGTCTCCCGACAGCGCCGTGCTGTTCGGGCCGGTGCCGGAGCTCAGCAACTATTTCTGCTGCAACGGCATCATCCCGGGCTTCTCGCAATCGGGCGGCATGGGCAAGCTTGCGGCCGAATGGATGATCGAGGGCGAGCCGACGCTCGACATGTTCGGCTGGGACATGGCGCGCTTCGGCCATTGGGCCGGCAAGGCCTTCACCAAGGCCCGCGTGCAGGACCAGTACAGCCACCGTTTCAAGATCCATTTCCCGAACGAGGAGCGCGCCGCCGGCCGTCCGGTGCGGACCCGTCCGGTCTACGAGATGCAGAAGCAAATGGGCGCCGTGTTCGGCCTCAATTTCGGCTGGGAACATCCGCTGTGGTTCGCCGCGGAAGGCGAGCCGCGCGAGGAGACGATCGGCTTCACGCGCCAGAACTGGTGGGCGCCGGTCGGCCGCGAAGCCCGCATGCTGCGCGAGCATGCCGGCATCATCGACATCTCCAATTTCGCCAAATACGAGGTGAAGGGGCCGGACGCGGAAGCCTGGCTGAATGCGGTCTTCGCCAACCGCATGCCGACCAAGGTCGGCAACTCCTGCCTGACGCCGCTGATCGGCAAGCGTGGCGGCATCGCCGGCGACTTCACCGTGACGAGGCTGGCGGACGACGAGTTCATGGTGATCGGCTCGGGCATGGCCGAGCGCTTCCACCAGCGCTTCTTCAAGTCCGTGCCGCTGCCGGCGGGCACGACCTTCCGCTCGCGCACGGAGGAGCTTGGCGGCTTCAACGTCGCCGGCCCGAAATCGCGCGAATTGCTGCAGCGGCTGACCAATGACGACCTGTCGAGCGAGGCCTTCCCGTTCATGCGCTCGCGCCAGATTGCGGTCGCCGGCGTCGATGTCGTGGCGCTGAGGGTCTCCTTCACCGGCGATCTTGGCTGGGAGCTGCATTGCCAGGCAGCCGATCAGGTCGAGCTCTATCGCGCGCTGCTCAAGGCAGGCGCGGAAGTCGGCGCCGGACCGGTCGGCTCGCGGGCACTGATGTCGCTGCGCGTCGAGAAGGGCTACGGCAGCTGGAGCCGGGAATATTCGCCGGAATACTGGCCGCAGGAGGTCAAGCTCGACAGGCTGATCAAGACGGACAAGGAATTCCTCAACCGCGAAGCCTATCTCGCCGTCGCCGACAAGCCGGCGCGGGACGAACTGATCATGCTTTCCGTCTCGGCCAAGGACGCCGACGCCACCGGCGGCGAGCCGATCTTCCTGCCGGACGGCACGCCGATCGGCCAGGTGTCGTCCGGCGCCTATGGCTATTTCGTCGATCAGTCGCTGGCGATGGGCTACGTCAAGGCGGGAACCGCCAAGGCGGGCGACAAGGTGACCGTCGCCATCCTCGGGCGGCCGCATGACGCGGTGCTGCTCGCGCATCCGCCGTTCGACCCGGAAGGCAAGCGGCTGCGGGCGTAGTGGCCGCTATTGCTTGAGAATTGGCCGGCGGCGACGTGCCGCCGACGGCTCAGCCGCCGAACCGGCCCAGCCAGTGGCGGGCGAGGTCGGAGCGGCGGCAGACCCAGATGTCCGGATTCGACGTGACCTTGTCGAGGAAGCGCTCCAGCCCGATCATGCGACCCGGCCGCGCCGCCAGCCGGCAATGCAGCGACACCGTCATCATGCGCGGGGTCTTCTGGCCTTCCTTCAGAAGCCAGTCGACGCCGTCGCTGACATATTCGAAGAACTGGCTGCCCGTCTCCAGGCCCGAACCGCGCGAAAAACGGCTGTCGTTGTTGTCGAAGCTGTGTGGCACGACAAGGTGCCGCCTGGCGCCGACGTCGACGAAATAGGGCAGGTCGTCATTGTAGTCGTCGCAGTCGAACAGGAAGCCGCCATGTTCGACCACCAGCCGCCTCGTGTTGAGGCTTGGCCGGCCGGTGTACCAGCCCTGCGGATCGAAGCCGGTGACCTTGCGGACCGCATCCACCGTCATGGCTATATGCTGGCGCTCTTCCTCTTCGCTGAGCGGCGCGTAGTCGATCCAGCGCCAGCCATGGCAGACAATGTCGCTGCCAAGTGCCGCGATCGCCTTGCCCGCGGCCGGATTGAGCTCCACCGCGCGCCCGACGACGTAGAAGGTCGGGATCACACCCTTGTCCTGGAACAGCGAGATTAGCCGCCAGACGCCGACGCGCGAACCGTACTCGTAAAGCGATTCCATGTTGCGGTTGCGCAGACCGGGTGCGGCGGGCGCCACGGCGAGGTCGGAGAGGATCGCTTCGGAGACGCCGTCGCCTTCGCCGATGCTGTATTCGGCGCCTTCCTCATAGTTGACGACGATGTTGAGCGCCAGTTTCGCGCCGCCGGGCCACTCAGCCTGCGGAGGCTGCTCGCCATAGCCGATGAAATCGCGGGCAGGCAGATACGGCATATGTGACGTCACGTCTTGAAAATCCCCTCGGATGGAGCCCTACCAGCATTGCCGGCCGCGCATGGCGGTCAGGGCGCGCAGCGTGCGGTCCATGACATCCTGCGGCCCGACCGTGATGCGCAGGCAGTCGGTCAGGCCGTAACCGGAGAGGCCGCGCGTGATGATATCGGCGCCGCGCAAAGCGTTGTCGGCGGTGGTGGCTGCCGCCGCGTCGGCAAAGCGGACCAGGACGAAATTCGTCCGGCTTTCGGGAACCTCGTATCCGGCGGCCCGCAAGCCCTGCGCGAAGCGGTCGCGGATATCGGCGGTGCGCGCCACGATGCCGCGCGTATAGGCCTGGTCCTCGACCGCCGCGACACCCATGGCGAGGCTCACCGTCGAGACCTGGTTGGAATTCTGCATCTTGCGCACTTCGGCGGCGACCTGCGGCGCGAACAGCCCCCAGCCGACGCGCGCGCCGGCCAGCCCGTAGGCCTTGGACAAGGTGCGCAGGACCACGGTGTCGCCGCGCCCGGCCAGCGCAAAGACGGCTTGCGGATCCTGGTCGTCGAATTCGCCATAGGCTTGGTCGATCACCAGGAGAACGTTGCCGGGCAGCGCCGCGCGCAGGCGCAGCAACTCGGCGTTCTTGATGCGCGTGCCGGTCGGGTTGCCCGGGTTGCAGACGAAGACGACGCGCGTTGTCGGCGTGAGAGCCGCAAGGATGGCATCGATCGACACCTCGAAGCCGCGCTCCGCAGCCTTGACGTAGGTCGCCCCGACGCGCGCGGCCGCCGAGGCGGCGAAATTATAGGCATAGTCCGTGCCCAGCACCTGCGTGCCCGGACCGGCGAAGGCCGCTAAGGTGCAGGCGATCAGCTCCATCGAGCCCGCGCCGCACAGGACAAGATCGCGCTCGACCCCATAGGCCCTGGCGATCGCATCGCGCAGCAAGGTCCAGTCCGGGTCGGGATAAAGGTGGCTGCGCGCCACGGCGTCCCGGCCGGCCTCGATCGCCTTGGGGCTGGGCGGGAAGGCGCTCTCGTTCTGGGCCAGCGTCGGCCGATCATACCCGCCGAAATTCGCCAGCGCGAAAGCGGACATGGCCTCGATATGGGCGGTGGCTTTCAGGGGCACGGCATAAAGGTCCGGCTATCGGCTTGTCGGCAAGGTTTTCCGCAATGAGGCTAAGGCAGGGCGGCCAACCCGCAAAGCAAAATTCGCCGGCACAATGACTATGGGAATTTGGCCCATGCGGGGTGTGGAGGCAGCGGCCGACTAGGCTCTCTTCTCTCGACTAGCGGGGCCAGCCAGCTTTATTCGCTATCAGCACGATCGAGACCGTCATCAAAAGCACGATGAATGTCCAAATCACCATGTTTGCGGACAGGCGCCAGCGGCGACCTTGTCTCATGCGTTTTCGCCAACGATCGGCTTGATTGGCGCCCTCGTATTTTCCCAAGCTATCCCCACGGCCGCAGCCTATCGCAAGCAGGAGCGATTGTAGCTTGCTGCACGGAGGCGGAATAGTGGGGAGGAATGAGGCGGCCCAACTGGGCGCCTCGCGGGGTATTGGCCGCCGGTTCCGATTCCCCGCCATGCGCTGCTCAGTGTTTTAGCCAGAGATGGCTAGATGTCGTATCGGGGGACCAGCTTCGGCGATCGCAGTTCCTGGGCCATCTTTGCCGCTTGGAAGACCGTCATAAGAACGTAGGTCGTTTCACCTTCGGTCGAGTTTATGGCCAAGACCACGCGGCCAATCTCGTCGCTCATGGCGCACGACCAATCCTTGACTGCAATTGCCCGTTTTCCCGCCATGTGCCCCTGCCTTCCTTTCGGGAGGTTATTTGGCGTCGTGAAGACCAGCAATTTGGACTGAATGCCCATTCCGTTGGGCCTAACGTCGGTCTCTACCCTTGTTTGTCTTCAACTCATGAGCAATCGAAATGCCCGTCGTCGGATTGGCGAATTGCGGTGGCTAATGATCAAAGCCAGCGCTCCTGGATTCAGCAATCCGAGGCCGGCTGCAAAAGGAAAAGGTGCAGTGTCACCGTAATTCCCTCAGCCTCGCGTGCCGGCTCTTTCGTCCCGAAACGAGACACATCTGAGGCGAGTGTTGCCGCAGAGCTACAGCGCAGCATCCGGATTTTGTTCTACAAACGAGGTTGCGTAGGGTTTCCTGGACACGGCGGACCGTCTGGAACTAGGGGCGCAAGCATGAGGGAGATGGCCCGCCGGCTTCGGTCGGCGGGTCTTTCTTTAGCTATCGATCTCCAGTGGGCTTATGCCCCGGCTGCACATGCCAGATGACTTGGCGATTCGAGAGCGGCTTTGGGAACAGGGTGCAGGGCAAGACCGGCGCGCCGCCACCCAAGTGGCTCGCCAAGGAAGGGCGAGGAGATGCTGCGCCACGCCTCACTGCGGGATTCCGCGAAGATTAGCCGGGTCACCGCTGAGAGAAATGGCTGGCGTGGAAAAGGTCCGCACCAAAACGCTACGCAGGTGCGGACCCTGCTCTTTTCCGCTGAACGCGGGCTCAGGCGAGCCGTAGTTCAGCGCCCGGAGGATGTTAATGATTGCGCGCCCCGGAATATGCGTCACTTCCTTCATTGTGAGTATCTGATGCATCTTTCCGACGAAGCAGCCCGACAGCCTGTTGGGGTAGGAAGCGGACGGGCCGCCGGGCCTAACCGGCCAAGGGCTGGAGGCCGGCTGAGTCGTAGCGTAATATTAGCGGCTGCGCATAAAAACCCTGAGCTGCCATTTTCCCCAGTTTTAGCCGCTGTCAGAAGTGCGGCAGCCGAGAGTGAATGAGCGCGCAGCTATTTCACGCGACCGGCGAGCAGGCCCATACGATCCGCTTTCGGCGGCTTGTCGAAATCCGGCGGGAGAAGCGGGTGATCTGGCGCGATGAGCAAAGGACAGCAGGAGCGGCCCGGCAGGCTGGCAGCTGCCAGCAAACGCCGGGCCTAGCCGATGGGTCTCGGGGGCGAGACACGGCACCGGCTAACGACAGCCAGCGCGCTAATTCCCGCGCCGTCTGGCTCTTGATCCTGGCACGGTTTCACACGGATTTTCGGCCAATCTGGCGAGCCGCCGATCTCTCAGCCACAGGGATTTCTTGCTTTCCCGTCTCTCATGGCGAGCATCAAAAGCGGCCGATTGGCCTTGCATCGATGCGATGGCATAGTCGGCTCTGTTGGTTCGATAGTCTTCCTTTTGGATGGTCATTGGTATTCCTCCCGCGGGGGCTTTCCCTCCATAAAGCGGATCGAGGCCAATGGCCGCCAATAAATCGCAGGAGTCTACAAATTGAGGATTGTATTAAAATGATACACACCCGCGCTGGCAGCAATCTAAAGCGGGTGGCTGCGGCTTCATTCCTGTGATGAAAAGGGGCCGGAGCGAGACGATGGCCCCTCGGCTATCGCTTTAGCAAATCGCGATTGATGGTGATGGTAGGTGGCCTCCACCCGCCCGGCATATCCAAGGATGCCTCACGGAAACTTCGCTCGACGTCGGCGGTATAGGTGCCGTCGTTTTCGAAGCGGTCCCAGAGGATGAAGCCAGTGATGAACGCGATCACTATAAGGGGCCAGCGCATCGGAACCTCCCTCAAAGTCCCGAATGGCATTATCTGCCTGCGGCAGGACAAATACAAGCAGTTGCTAATATTCAGCCCGCGAAGGCGTGGACGGTGTTGAGGCCCAAGGTTGAAATAGCCACGATCTGGCATCTTTCCTGCATTGGACCCTTTCGAGAGCGGAAAGGGATGACGAGATGCGGATACATACTCGGCCGAGCCGAAGGGCTGGCGCGTCGAAATGCATATTTTCGGGGCCACTACCGATCGATAGTGTGCAGGTGGAAGAGGAAGGCGTTATTATAATCTCTGTGACTGCTGATGACATCTACACAAAGAAATCCAAGCAGCACTACGAGATAGCCCTGACAAGAGAGGAACTCAGACTGCTTGCCGCTGCCGCGCTCGAGCTGCCCCGAGATCGGGTGTCATGAACTGAGCCGCCTCAAAATAGGACGGGGTGTGGGGGCGTGCGGCCTGGCGGGCAAGCGCCTATGTCATCAAACGGGATGTGCGGGAGGGCAAATTTCAAACTGAGACACTACCCATCGTCTCTGGATCATGTCGGCTTGTCGACCCGTGGCGTCTTTCTCTTTGGCGGAACGTAGGCGGTCACCAGTCTGACCTTATCGGCGTTCACAGTGACCGGCACGCCGAGATTGACCGTCACTTTGCCCCTCATCGACGCGGGTAAACGTTTGGTCAACCACCACCGTGTATTAGAATTCTCTAATGCGATTCACCCTGGTGCTCTTTTGTTGGGCTGCATTCTTCGGCTGGGATTTAGCCGCCAATGATGGTGAATTCGTGCTCGCGATCGGCCATGGGGTTTTTCGGCTCATCCGTATGACGGGGCTGGTCTGACTGCCGGTAGCGCACCTGCTTCTTAAACTCGTGCCGGCAGAACCGGCATATTCGCGCATCTGCCTTCACAATCTCAGCGCAGTCGGGACACTTCTTTTCCAAGATTGGGCCGAAGATTTTGGAGCGCGGTATCGCCTCAATTGTCCGCACCGTTTGATCAGGCTTTCAGCGTGGGTTTTCACCGCCAGGCAAGGAGCGTGTCAGCGATGCCCAACGAAATGAAGGTTCTTTTGCGGGATAATGTCACGCTTCGCGACGACCCCGGTCCGCCGCTTGATAAGCGTTATAAGACCGTGACGGTTCACACGAAGCACGAACCCTTCATCTTCGTTGGCGAGGGCGACACGGCACGTGTTTGACTACATTCGCCGGGCTCACGCAAAAAGCGGCGCATCTCAGAAGCTGAAGGGCTGCCACGCAGCGATCAAGGCAGACAAAGGAGCGAGGGCTGAAATCTATTTGCTTCGTCAGCCCAGGGCTAGACCGACCGAAATCCCGACGCCGATCGCGATGCCGGTTGTCAAGTTTCCGGCCAAGCGGAGCGCGCAGGATATCGCGGCGGCGCGCCAATTGCCTCTCGGCAGAGTTCTCTGCAGGTTGATCAGCTCGTCAAAAACGTGGTCCATCGGAATTTCTCTCCTTCGCGTAGATCGGCGCCTAGCGGAGTCGAGTTGTGTAGATATGCTGTAGATCAGCCATTTTTCGGCCAATCCTGAAAACTCTGTATCCCTTGGAAATTTTGGCTCCCCGGGCCGGATTCGAACCAGCGACCAACCGGTTAACAGCCGGTTGCTCTACCACTGAGCTACCGGGGAACGGAGGCTCTGACGTGAGTGGCGCAGCCTATAGCAAACACCTTTCGGCTTTGCAAAGCAGCAATTCGCAATTTTTCTCCAGTTTTTAATGCGGCTATTTGTGCCATCGTTCAACATGCCCACATATGAAGGGCTTCACACCGGCACGGAACAAAGCGGCCGGTTGGCCTTTGACATGGCATTGGCGGCAGATGGGATTTGATTTTGAATGACGGCAGCTGACGACGACAGTGCCCCGGCGCGGAAGATTTCGGTTTTCGGCCGCGAGTTCACCATGCCGCGCTCGCGCGGCTGGCGAATCGCGATCGGCATGCTGCTCACCCTTGGCGGGATTCTGGGCTTTCTGCCGATTCTCGGCTTCTGGATGGTTCCGCTCGGTCTCCTGGTGCTGTCCTACGAATTCGCCATGATCCGGCGCCACCGGCGGCGTTTCGTCGTCTGGTGGGAACGCCGGCGCCGGCCCGACTGAGCGCCTGCGGCGGCTCCGCCGCGGCGATGCTGGACCCATGACAACCGATTGGTAATCACCACTTTGGCTGCTCGATACGAAAGCGTCGGGAATGACGCGCGAGCGCTTGACGACCTTTGAGCGCCAACATAATGAGTTCGCTCGGAACGCCGGGAGCATTGCGAGGCCTCGTGGCGGAGTGGTTACGCAGAGGACTGCAAATCCTTGCACCCCGGTTCGATTCCGGGCGAGGCCTCCAGATGCTTGCGGGCTCCAGCGCAACCGCGCCGGAGCAGGGGTTCCAGTCGAAGTTTTGGCCGCGCGCCTGGCGCGGGGAGCGGATTGTTGGGACATGAACGCTGATTTCTCCGAACGCCGCGTGAAGATGGTCGACGGCCAGGTCCGCACCACCGATGTCACCAGCGCGCCGCTCATCGAGGCGATGCTGACCGTCCCGCGCGAGGCCTTTGTCGGCGCCGGACAGCGGGATCTGGCCTATATCGACGAAGACATCCGCATTTCCGATGGCGCGAATGGCGGCGGCGCACGCTACCTGATGGAGCCGTCGCCGCTCGCCAAGCTTTTGCAGCTGGCTGAAATCGACGCGAGTGATTCGGTGCTCGATGTCGGTTGCGGCACCGGCTATTCCGCCGCATTGCTGTCCAGGCTCGCGCGCTCGGTCGTCGCGCTCGAGAGCGATCCCGCGCTGGCGGAGGCCGCCAAATCCACGCTTTCCAGTCTTGGCTGCCAGAACGTCACGGTGGTCACCGGGCCGCTGCCGCAGGGGCAGGCCGCCAAGGGGCCCTACAACGCCATTTTCATCGGCGGCAGCGTCGAGGAAGTGCCGCCGGCATTGCTCGACCAGCTTGCGGAAGAAGGCCGCCTGGTTGTGGTCGAAGGGCGGGGCAACTCTGGCGTGGCCCGTCTGTTTTTCAAGGCAGGAGGGGTTGTAACCGGAAGAAGGGCCTTTAATGCGGCAATTAAGCCACTACCGGGCTTCGAACGTGCTCACGCGTTTGAATTCTGAGCGTTTTTGCCTTGCAGCGAATGCGCTGTCATGATCGCTTGCGCCTGACAATCGTTGCTGATTTGGTTAACCGGGTGTTTTCGGGAGGCCGACAGCGGGGGAACGATAAACAACGCGGCGCCGGCCGATCCGTATGGGTAGGCTGACGTGGCGTGGTTCCCATGCAAAACGAATGAGGGAAATAACGTGCCGCCTCTACGCAAGAGTGTTTTAGTAGCTATCCTTGTTTCGGCCACCGCGCTTTCGCCGTTGGCCGCCTCCGCTGAAACCATTACGGGCGCGCTCGCCAAAGCCTACCAGTATAACTCCCAGTTGAATGCTGCCCGCGCTGGCGTGCGCGTCACTGACGAGGGCGTAGCCATTGCCAAGTCGGGCTGGCGTCCGACCGTCACCGGTTCGGCCAACATCGACTACACCAATATACATGGCTTTGGCACCAGCAGGAGAATAACGACGGGCAGCTTCGGCGTGCAGATCAACCAGACGCTGTTCGACGGGTTTCAGACCAAGAACAATGTCGCCGCCGCCGAATCGCAAGTAAAGGCTTCGGTCGAAAGCCTGCGCAACACGGAAGAGAACATCCTGTTCAACGCGGCCAGCGCCTATATGGACGTGATTCGCGACCGTCAGATCGCGGTGCTGACCGAGCAGAACCTGCAGTTCCTGACCGAGCAGGCGCGCGCCGCCCGCTCGCGCTTCGAGGTCGGCGAGGGCACCCGCACCGACGTCGCCCAGGCCGATGCCTCCCGCGCGACGGCCGTGGCGCAGTTGAGCGCCGCCCGCGCGACGGCGCTGGCAAGCGCCGCAACCTACCACCAGATCGTCGGCGACGAGCCTGGCAAGCTCAAGGCAGCCTCGCCGCTTGGCAAGCTGCTGCCGGGTGGCGTCGATTCGGCCTTGGCCATCGCTTCCGCCGAACATCCCGCCATTCTGGCCACACAGCATCTCGTCGATGCCGCCGCCTTTTCGGTGAAGTCGTCGGAAGGCGCGCTGCTGCCGCAGGTGACGGCCTCGGCCGGCGTTTCGGACGACTACAGCCACACCGTTCCCAGTTCCATCAGCAGCCCCAACGGTAGTTCGACATCGGCCAATATCGGCGCTTCGCTCACCATTCCGATCTATTCGGGTGGCCGGACCTCGGCGCTGGTGCGGCAGAGCAAGGAATCACTGGGCGAGGCGCGCATCCAGGTCGATGTCAGCCGCGACCAGGTGCGCCAGGCCGTGGTCTCGGCCTGGACGCAATATGTCGCCGCGCGCCAAAGCGTGGATGCCAACAGGCAGGTGATCGATGCCGCGCAACTGGCGCTCAACGGCGTCATCGAAGAGCGCAATGTCGGCCAGCGCACGACGCTGGATGTGTTGAACGCGCAGAACGCGGTCATCACCGCCAAGATCAACCAGGCCAGCTCCGAACGCGACGTGGTCGTGGCGAGCTATGCCATCCTGTCGGCGATGGGCCGGCTGTCGGTCGATCGTCTTGGGCTGGCGGTCACCAAATACAGGCCCGAAGAGCATTACAACGCCGTCAAGGACAAGTGGTTCGGACTGCGCACGCCCGACGGACGCTGATTTCCGGTATGCTTCCAGCAAGCGCCGCGTGTCCGATGGACGCGCGGCGTTTTTCTTTGTCGATGGCACGGGCTCGTCGGGCCGCGAACCGCCTAATCTGTTGAAATCCAACGCGTCCCCAGATTGGGGATTCTCGGATGACGATAGGTCGGTTACGCTGTCGCCATTGATTCGAATTCCGACCCGGGCAGGAACGGAATTCCTGAATGGGTCAAGTTCTTGAACGGGTCAGTTCTTGGACAGGGTCGAGTTCTTGGGCAGGTCACTGGGGCGGCGGATGTGACGATGGCGACGGCAAGCAGCGCGCAGCGCGAACCTTCCATGGAAGAGATACTGGCTTCCATCCGAAGGATCATCGAAGACAGCGACACCGGGCGCAAGCAGCCGGCCGAGGCTGGTGAACTGCGCCAGGATCTGGAGCCGGCCGCGGTTAGCGTACCCACGGTCGAGGTCGACGCCTTTCGTTCCGAATTGCATGCCGACGCCGGCCCGCGCAAGCCAGCGACGCTGGCGGAGGTCCAGGCCCAGCTGGCCGCGGCCGATCCGGCGGTCGCACGCGCCGAGGCTCGTCGAGAGCCGGTCAAGGCGGCTCTGGCCGCGGTCGATCCCGAGGGCGCCGAGCCGAGCGCGCAAGCGGCCACGAGCAGGCCGGCCGCGGCAAATGCGACGCAGTCGGCCGAGACCATAGTCGCCGATTGGCGGCGCGAAATAGCGGCGGTCGGCGGCAGCACGGTTACCGCGAGACCGGCCGTCCGGGTCCCGGAAGCCGCGCCGAGGGTCGAGATCGAGAAGCAAGAGCCGGCGTTTGAAGCTGCCGCGCATGCCAGCGCTCCCCGGGCATCCGAACCGGAGACACAGCCGGCCCGGCCCGCGATCCTTTCCGAGCATACGGGCCGGCAGGTTGCCGCGGCTTTCGGCGAGCTTTCCGATGCTTTTGCCAGCCGCGGCAAGAAGAGTTTCGACGAGATGGCCGAGGAGATGCTGCGGCCGATGCTGCAGGATTGGCTCGACAACAACCTGCCGACGCTGGTCGAAAGGCTGGTGCGCGAGGAGATCGAGCGCGTGGCGCGCGGGGCGCAGTAAGCTGCCGCAACATGCACGCTGAAAAGCGCCGCCTTCGGGCGGCGCTTTTGCTTTGGGACCCGCTGCGCCCTTGCAGTCGACATGCATCAGGCGAGCCGCCATTGCGGCACCGGCCGGGATTGTCGCCGGTCGCGGCATGCCTATCTGTAAGAGCGATCGCAGTTCTCGCGGTTGACTCGGCCAAGACCTTCCGATTTACACCGGACGCTTGTTCCCGACAGTTCGGACCTCCTCCATGCTTGATAAGACCTACGACGCCAAAGCCGTCGAGCCGAAGATCGCCAAAATCTGGGAAGAGGCGGATGCCTTCCGGGCAGGCGCCGGCGCGGAAGAGGGGGCCGAAGCCTTCACCATCGTCATCCCGCCGCCGAACGTCACCGGCTCGCTGCATATGGGCCATGCGCTCAACAACACGCTGCAGGACATTCTCGTGCGCTTCGAGCGCATGCGCGGCAAGAACGTGCTTTGGCAGCCCGGCATGGATCATGCCGGCATCGCCACGCAGATGGTGGTCGAGCGCCAGCTCATGGAAAAGCAGATCCACCGCCGCGATCTGACGCGTGAGGAGTTCATCGAGAAAGTCTGGGAGTGGAAGGCCGAATCGGGCGGCGCGATCTTCAACCAGCTGAAGCGGCTCGGCGCCTCGGCCGACTGGTCGCGCGAACGCTTCACTATGGATGAAGGCCTGTCCAAGGCGGTGCTGGAAGTCTTCGTCACGCTCTACAAGGAAGGCCTCATCTACAAGGACAAGCGCCTTGTGAACTGGGACCCGAAGCTGCTTACCGCCATTTCCGACCTCGAGGTCGAGCAGCATGAGGTCAACGGCAATCTCTGGCACTTCCGCTACCCGATCGAAGGCGAGGCGTTCGACCCTGAGAACCCGAAGACGTTCATCACGGTGGCGACGACGCGTCCCGAGACGATGCTCGGCGACACCGCCGTGGCCGTGCATCCGGACGACGGGCGCTTCACCGATCTGGTCGGTCGCAACGTCGTGCTGCCGATCGTCGACCGCAAGATTCCGATCGTCGCGGACGAGTATTCCGATCCGGAGAAAGGCTCCGGCGCGGTCAAGATCACGCCGGCGCATGACTTCAACGACTTCGAGGTCGGCAAGCGTCACAAGCTGCCGGCGATCAACATCCTGACGGTCGAAGCGGACCTCAAGCTCAAGGACAATGAGGATTTCCTCGCCGGTCTCGAGGTCACGCCGGAGCGCCAGGCCGTGTGGGACGAGCTGGACGGGCTCGACCGCTTCGCGGCGCGCAAGAAGATCGTCGAACTGATGGAGGCCGGCGGCTTTCTGGAAAAGGTCGAGCCGCATCGCCATGCCGTTCCGCATGGCGACCGCGGCGGCGTGCCGATCGAGCCATTCCTGACCGACCAATGGTACGTCAACGCCGCCGAGCTCGCCAAGCCGGCGATTGCCTCGGTGCGCGAAGGCCGCACCAATTTCGTGCCGAAGAACTGGGAGAAGACCTATTTCGACTGGATGGAGAACATCCAGCCCTGGTGCATCTCGCGCCAGCTCTGGTGGGGGCACCAGATCCCGGCCTGGTACGGGCCGGACGGGCATGTCTTTGTCGAAAAGACCGAGGAAGAGGCTTTAGCCGCGGCGATCGAATATTACCTTGCGCTGGAAGGGCCGTGGAAGGCCTGGGTCGAGGACAAGCTGGAAAACTTCCAGCCGGGCGAGATCCTGACCCGCGACGAGGACGTGCTCGACACTTGGTTCTCGTCGGCGCTGTGGCCGTTCTCGACGCTCGGCTGGCCCGATCAGACGCCGGAGCTCAAGACCTATTACCAGACCGACGTGCTGGTGACCGGCTTCGACATCATCTTCTTCTGGGTCGCCCGCATGATGATGATGGGCCTGCACTTCATGGACGAGGAGCCGTTCCACACCGTCTATGTGCATGCGCTGGTGCGCGACAAGAACGGGCAGAAGATGTCGAAGTCGAAAGGCAACGTCATCGATCCGCTCGACCTGATCGACGAATATGGCGCCGACGCGCTGCGCTTCACGCTGACCGTCATGGCGGCGCAAGGGCGCGACGTGAAGCTCGATCCGGCCCGCATCGCCGGCTACCGCAATTTCGGCACCAAGCTGTGGAACGCGACGCGCTTCGCCGAGATGAACGAGGTCGCGCGCGACGACGAGTTCTGGCTGAACGACGCCAAGCTGCCGGTCAACCGCTGGATCCTGACCGAGCTGACGCGGGCGGCGCGCGCTGTCACCGAAGGCATCACCAGCTACCGGTTCAACGAAGCGGCGGGCGCGGCCTATCGGTTCGTCTGGAACCTGTTCTGCGACTGGTACCTGGAACTGTTGAAGCCGGTGTTCATGGGCACGGACGAGGCCGCCAAGGCCGAGAGCCGGGCCTGCGTCGCCTTCGTGCTGGACGAGATCTACAAGCTCCTGCATCCGATGATGCCGTTCATGACCGAGGAACTGTGGGCGCAGACCGCTGGCGAGGGCAAGCAGCGCTCGTCGCTGCTTTGCCACGCCGCCTGGCCGTCGCCCGACTTCGGGGACGAAGAGGCCGCCGCCGACATCAACTGGCTGGTCGACCTCGTTTCGGGCATCCGCTCGGTGCGTTCGGAAATGAATGTGCCGCCGGCGGCGATCGCGCCGCTGATGGTGATCGGCGCCAACACGCTGACGCAAGAGCGGCTGGAGCGTCACGCCCAGGCGATCAAGCGGCTGGCGCGCATCGGCGATATCGCGCTCGCCGATGCACCGCCGAAGGGCTCGGCCCAGATCGTGCTCAACGAGGCGACGGTGAGCCTGCCGCTCGGCAGCCTGATCGACCTCCAGGCCGAGGCCGCGCGGCTGCAGAAGGAACTGGCCAAGGTGACCGAGGAGATCGCTCGCCTGCACAAGAAGCTGTCGAACGAAAAGTTCGTCGCCAATGCGCCGGAAGAGGTGGTCGAAGCCGAGCGTGAGAAACTCGCCGAATATCGCGAGGCGCAGGAGAAGCTTTCGGTGGCTTTGACCAGGGTCCGCAACGCTGGCTGAGCGGCAAGATTCGGCCTCGCTCCAAAGGCGCTTTCCGGTACGTTTGCTGCCTCGAAAATGGGCGTGCCGCTACGTTAATTTTGACGTAAACGGAAAGTTTGCGCCCCATTGTTGCCATAATGTAACAATGCGGCCCGCGAGCGCTAAAATCGGCTGTTTTTGCCCTGTTTTGGGTAGTTTCTTCGGATTTTTTCGACCGTTCGACCCCGGTTGGCGCGATTCAGGCGCCGATTGCGGTGCCAGCCACCATGGCGAAAATACGTGCTGTCAAGATGTACATGTACAGCTCTTGAAATCGTTGTTGCGTCGTTAACCCGAATTGGTTCTAGCTTGAGCCACTTGTATTTCGGGGAGGGATTTCCATGAACATCTTGCGGCTCAAAGCTCTGGCGGGGGCAGGCTGCTTTTCGATCGCGTTGATCGGCGCGGTGATGCATCCCGCGCATGCCGGCGGCCTGGAGCGCGGCGGCTACGACATCGACCTGCTTTTCGATCCGGCGCCGGTCGCGACTGAGGCTGAAGCGACCTATGTGATGCCGGATCGCAAGTACAAGAATGCGAAAGGTCCGGGAGGGGCCGATCTTAGTCCCCTCGGCTTCAGCACCACGGCCGACGGCGCGGAGCCTTATTGGGTGCCGCGCATCGGCGTCAAAGCCCAAGTTGTCCAAGGCGTCGACTGCATGGTCGATTACTCGCAGCCTTGGGGCGCACATACCGCGCCAGGTAGCACGTGGAGCGGGGCGTTTTCCAATATAGAAACCGATATCAAGAGCAATAACTACGCAGGTACCTGCTCCTACAAGTTTGATGTCGGTAAGGGTCAACTCCGTTTTATCGGCGGTTTGTTCTACCAGGATATCTCGGGCTTTAAGGAGAACTTGATATCCCTAGGCGGCGCAGTTGGTCGCGTCGATCTGGACGCAAGTGGTTGGGGCTGGCGCACCGGAGTGGCCTACGAAATCCCCGAGATCGCACTTCGGGCCAGCTTGGTCTATAATTCACAAGTCAAGCTCGACAATATCTCCGGTACACTCACGGCACCGGTTTTACCCACTGGCTCTGCGCCGATCTACGGCAGCACACAATACATGCCGGACTCTGTGGAATTGAAATTGCAATCCGGTGTTGCGCCGGGCTGGCTAGCTTTCGGTTCGATCAAATGGGTGAACTGGAGTGTGCTGCAAAGCGTTCCGATCTGTATAGTGGGCACTCCTTCCCAGTTCTGCGTGACGAATGGTCTGGGAGAGACGACATCGCTAGACCTGATGTATCGTGACGGCTGGACTGTTTCGGGTGGTATTGGCCATAAGTTCAACGATCAGTGGAGCGCCGCCGCTCAGCTCAGTTGGGATCGTGGCACTTCGCATGGCTATGGCGCCCAGACTGATACTTGGACACTTGGCGGTGGAGTCGCTTATACACCGCAACCCAATATCGAGGTTCGTTTGGCTGGCGCGATCGGTGTGTTGACCAGCGGTCATTCCGGCATATTGATTGGCGAAAACGATAAGATTGTTGGTGCAGACGCCAGCTACGATTTCGGCAATGATCTGATCACCGCAATTTCGGGCGGGATCAAGATCAAGTTCTAAGTTTCTGAAAATTCAACAAAAAAGGCCGGGCAATGCCCGGTCTTTTTATTTGCAAGGCTGATGCTTTGGCTTCGCCCTTCCGCCCGCTGTTGCAGATTCGCCGCGCAACCGGCACCCAATATGATTGTGACGTTTTGGCAACAGTTTATGAACAACCCCCGCGCTAAAAGACTTGCCGAGGGAACTGCCCATTTCCCGCCATAAACCCGGAGCACCCGAGATATGTCCCGAGATGCGTGCCAGGTTGGCGCGGCGAGGGGACCGGCCGCGGGGTGTGCGGCAAGGACGATGATGGACGCCAAGGCAATCTCCAAGGCCAAGCTGCCCAGCCGCCACGTGACCGTTGGTCCGGCGCGCGCGCCGCATCGTTCGTACCTCTATGCCATGGGCCTGTCGGCGGCCGAGATCGCGCAGCCTTTGGTCGGCGTCGCCAGCTGCTGGAACGAAGCGGCGCCCTGCAACATCTCGCTGATGCGCCAGGCGCAAGTGGTCAAGAAGGGCGTTGCGGCCGCCAACGGCACGCCGCGCGAGTTCTGCACCATCACCGTCACCGACGGCATCGCCATGGGCCACCAGGGCATGAAGTCGTCGCTGGTGTCGCGTGAGGTGATCGCCGATTCGGTCGAGCTCACCATGCGCGGCCATTGCTACGATGCCCTTGTCGGGCTCGCCGGCTGTGACAAGTCGCTGCCCGGCATGATGATGGCGATGGTGCGCCTCAACGTGCCCTCGATCTTCATCTATGGCGGCTCGATCCTGCCCGGCAGCTATCGCGGCCGGCAGATCACCGTGCAGGACGTGTTCGAGGCGGTCGGCCAGCATTCGGTCGGCACGATCAGCGATGCCGAATTGCTCGAGATCGAGCAGGCGGCCTGTCCTTCCGCCGGTTCCTGCGGCGCCCAGTTCACCGCCAATACCATGGCGACCGTTGCTGAAGCGATTGGCCTCGCGCTGCCCTATTCCTGCGGCGCGCCGGCGCCCTACGAAATGCGCGACCGCTTCAATTTCGCTTCGGGCGAAAAGGTGATGGAGCTGATCGCCAAGAACATCCGGCCGCGCGACATCGTCACGCGCAAGGCGCTGGAGAACGCGGCGACCGTGGTGTCGGCCACCGGCGGCTCGACCAATGCGGCGCTGCATCTGCCGGCGATCGCGCATGAGGCCGGCATCAAGTTCGACCTGTTCGACGTGGCGGCGATCTTCGAGAAGACGCCCTACATCGCCGACCTCAAGCCGGGCGGCAAATATGTCGCCAAGGACATGTTCGAGGCCGGCGGCATTCCGCTCCTAATGAAGACGCTGCTCGACCATGGCTATCTGCATGGCGACTGCATGACGGTCACTGGCCGCACTTTGGCCGAAAATATGGAGCACGTTTCCTGGAATGAGAGCCAGGATGTTGTGCGTCCCGCCAATCGGCCAATCACCAAGACAGGCGGCGTTGTGGGCTTGAAGGGCAACCTTGCCCCCGAAGGTGCGATCGTGAAGGTCGCGGGCATGTCGGAACTGAAATTCTCCGGTCCGGCGCGTTGCTTCGATTCGGAAGAGGAGTGCTTCGAAGCGGTCACGCAGCGCAACTACCGCGAAGGCGAGGTTCTCGTCATCCGCTATGAGGGGCCGCGCGGCGGTCCGGGCATGCGCGAGATGCTGTCGACGACGGCCGCGCTCTACGGCCAGGGCATGGGCGGCAAGGTGGCGCTGATCACCGACGGGCGCTTCTCCGGCGCCACGCGCGGCTTCTGCATCGGCCATGTCGGGCCGGAGGCGGCGGTCGGCGGGCCGATCGGGCTGATCAAGGATGGCGAAGTGATCTCGATCGACGCCGTGAAAGGCACGATCGAAGTGGCCCTGTCGGACACCGAGCTGGCGGCCCGGGCAAAGAGTTGGAAGGCGCGCAAGACCGACTATCAGTCCGGCGCGATCTGGAAATATGCGCAGGCCGTAGGGCCGGCCCGCGACGGCGCGGTGACCCATCCGGGCGCCGCAGAAGAAACGCACTGCTATGCGGACATCTGAGGTGTTGAGGTCGTCTGTCTTTTCGGCACTGGTCGTGATCGCCGGTCTTGGCGCGACCTTGGGCGCCGTCGGGCAGGCCATGGCCTTCGACGACAAGGTGTTCGACGACAAGACCGGCGTGAAGCCGCAGTCGAGCCCCTGGGCGGTGTTCCAGTTCGGCTTCTCCGCCTACAAGAGCGGCCATAAGGAACAGGCGGTCGAAGCCTATAAATACGCCGCCGAGAACGGCCAGATCGGCGCCACCTGGAAGCTTGCGCGCATGTATGCCGAAGGCGACGGCGTGACGCGCGACGACTACGCCGCCTTCAAGTTCTTCTCGGAAATCGTCGATCAGGATGTCGAGCCCGGCTCGCCGGAAGAGAGCTATGTGTCGGACGCGCTGGTGGCGCTGGGCGACTATCTGCGCAAGGGCATTCCCGGCACGCCGGTCGAGGAGAACGACGTCGCGGCGCAGGAATACTACATGCGCGCCGCCGCCAACTACCGCAATCCGAACGCCCAGTTCGAGATCGGCCAGATGTTCCTCAAGGGCGAGGGCGGCGTGAAGGCCAGCGTCAAGCAAGCCGGCCGCTGGCTGCAGCTCGCGGCCGAGAAGGGCCATGCCGGCGCGCAGGCGACGCTCGGCAACCTCCTGTTCCAGAGCGGCAAGGTGGTGCGCGGCCTGGCGATGATGACGGCCGCACTCGAGCGGGCTCCGGCGGCCGACCAGCCCTGGATCCGCAACATGCAGGAAGAGGCGTTCGCCGCGGCCGGCGAGGCCGATCGCCGGACCGCGATCTCGCTCGCCGACGATATCCTGACCAAGGGCAACAACGGCGACCAGTAAGCGCAGGTTGGCGATAGCGTGCATGGCAGCTTGGCGCATGCAATGGCTAATGCAGCGCTGGTCGACCCCCACTCCGTCTCGGCTTCGCCGAGCCACCTCTCCCCCGATCGACGGGGTAGAGGAAAGGCGCCAAGCTTTTTTGCCGTCAACGCCCGTCCGGCAACGCTCCCTTCCTTTCCCTCCGGAGGGGGGAAAGGTGGCGCTGCGAAGCGGCGACGGATTGGGGGAACCACCTGGCAATCAAGCCTCGGCCTGATCAGTCGCGCCAGTCACAGAAGATGTGTGCATAGCGTAACCTGGATGGTGGGGAGATCAACGAAGCCTCAGTTCTCGGTCGGCTCCGTCGGCGTCTGGCCGGGCGTCGGGGTGGAAAGCGACGTCGGGTGCGGCTTTGGCGCTTCGCCCGGACATTCGTCCTTAATCCTGGTCCAGGACGTGTTGTTGAGAACCATGTCGCAACGGGCGAGGTAGCTCTCGCCGGCCAGCATCAGGCACGCCGTCTCGCCGACGTTGAAGGATTTGCCGTTGGCAAGACAGGTTGGCGCCGCCAGCAACGGCGTCGGCGCGGCAAGCGCCAAGGCAAGCCCGACCGGCCCAAAAAGAAATCGGATCGCCATTCAACCCCCACAGCAAGCCCGCATCAAAGACTGGATTTGTGGCGATACTGGGGTCCGGGAGCCTGGCAACGTCTCAGGCGGGCTGCAGGCTGAGCTCGATGGCGACCGGCACATGGTCGGACGGTTTTTCCCAGGCGCGGACATGTTTTTCCACCGAGGCCGACGCAAAACGGTTGGCGGCTTCGGGTGACAGCAGCAGGTGGTCGATGCGGATGCCGTTGTTCTTCTGCCAGGCGCCGGCCTGATAGTCCCAGAAGGTGTAGACGCCGGCCGAGTCGGTCACGGTGCGCACCGCTTCGGTGAAACCGAGATTCTTCAGCCGGCGGAAGGCTTGCCTCGTCTGCGGCTGGAACAGCGCGTCACCCAGCCAGTTTTCGGGAAACCGGGCATCGGCGGGTTCGGGAATGACGTTGTAGTCGCCGGCCAGCACCAGCGCCTCCTCGAGCCGCAGCCGTTCCTGCGCCCAACGCTCCAGCCGCGCCATCCACGCCAGCTTGTAGGAAAACTTCCTCTCATCGTCGATCGGGTTGCCGTTCGGCAGATAGAGCGAAGCGACACGCAAGGCGCCCTGGTCGGTGGAAAAAACGCCTTCGATGAAGCGGGCATGATCATCCGCATCGTCGCCAGGCAGGCCGCGATTCACCTCGTCGAAGGGAAGCTTCGACAGGAGAGCGACGCCATTAAAACTCTTCTGGCCGTTGGTCTCGACATTGTAGCCCAGCGCCTCGATCTCGGCGCGCGGGAACTGGTCGTCGACCGTCTTGATCTCCTGCAGGCACACGATGTCCGGCGCGCTTTCGGTCAGCCAGTGGGTGAGGTTGCCGATGCGGGCGCGAACGCCGTTGATGTTCCAGGTGACGATCTTCATGAGGACCTCAATGCTCTTCGGACGGCAGGCGTTCGACGAGGCCGATCGTATTGCCTGCGGGGTCCTTTAGAAAGGCCATCCATTCGCTTTCCCCCGCCGGACCGAACTGCCCCTCGGTGTCGCGGTGGACGAGCGTCGGCGGCGCGGTGAAGGGAATGCCCGCGGCTTTCGCCTCCGCGTGGAAGGCTTCGAGGCCGGCGATGTCGAAATAGACGGTGCCGCCCGGAACGCCGTCGGTGAAGAGCAGACGCACATCACCGGCCATAATGAAGGCAATACCGGGCGGGTCGTAGCGGGCATGCAGGTTCAGACCAAGCACGTCGCGCCAGAAAGCAAGCGTCGCATCGAGGTCGCGGCCAGCCGAGAGCGCGACCTGACGGACCGCGCCGACGGCAGGCATTGGGCTATATGGAGAAGCTGGTGCCGCAGCCGCAGGAGGCGACAGCGTTGGGGTTCCTGATTTGGAAGGACTGGCCCATCAGGTCATCGACGAAGTCGATCACCGAGCCGCCCATATAAACCAGCGACAGGTCGTCGATCAGGATCGTCGCGCCATCCTTCTCGATGGCGACATCGTCATCGTTGCGGCTGCCGACGAGATCGAATTTGTAGGAAAAGCCGGAGCAACCGCCGCCTTCGACGGAGACGCGCAAAGCCGTCTTGCCCGGTTCGCCGGCAACGACCCTGGCGATCCGCTTGGCCGCGGCATCGGTCATTTCGACCTTCATGGCAGTCTTGGCATCCGCGCCCATCGGCGTCACCTTGCTTTCGGTTTCACATGATAGGTATGAAGCGGGCGTGGCCAAGTCAACTGGTGGATCAATGGACGAGCGGCAGGGCAAGGATGCTCTCGGCGACATCGGGTTCGGCTATCGGCCGCGCGCGGTCTATGCGAGCGATCCGGCGCGCTCGCGCGGACGCCTGTTCGAGGAGGCCGAGAGTCCGACCCGCACGCCGTTCCAGCGCGACCGCGACCGCATCATCCATTCCACCGCATTCCGCCGACTGAAGCACAAGACGCAGGTGTTCGTGGCGCATGAGGGCGATCACTTCCGCACGCGGCTGACGCATTCGATCGAGGTGGCGCAGATCGCACGAGCACTGGCGCGGGCGCTGCGCGGCGACGAGGACCTCGCCGAAGCAGTCGCCCTTGTACATGATTTCGGCCACACGCCCTTCGGCCATACGGGAGAGGACGCGCTCAACGAGAAGATGGCCGCCTGGGGCGGCTTCGACCACAACGCCCAGTCGCTGCGCGTGGTCACGCGGCTCGAGCGGCGCTATGCCGAGTTCGACGGTCTGAACCTCACCTGGGAAACGCTGGAAGGGCTGGTCAAGCATAACGGCCCGTTGACCGATGCGAGCGGGAAGGGGCTCAAAGGTCCGGTGCCGCAGGCGATCCGCGACTATTCCGAACTGCACGACCTCGAGCTCGACCGCTTCGCCGGCATCGAGGCGCAGTGCGCCGCGATCGCCGACGACATCGCCTACAACACCCATGACATCGACGATGGCCTGCGCGCCGGACTGCTGACGCTGGACATGCTGCAAGGCGTCGGCCTGCCGGGCTCGATCCTGGACGGTGTGCGCGCCAAATATCCTCAGCTCGACGATGTCCGCACCGGCCACGAACTGTTGCGCCGGCAGATCACGCTGATGGTCGAGGATGTCATTACATCGACCGCTGCCAACGTCGAGCGTCTCAAACCGGACAGCGCCGATGCGGTGCGCGCGGCGGGCGAGACCCTGGTGACCTTTTCGCCAGGGATGGCCGCGGCCGAAAAGGAATTGAAGGCTTTCCTCTACAAGCATCTCTACCGGCACCCGGAAGTGATGCGGGTGCGGGCCGAGGCCGAGCGCATCGTGCGCGAGCTGTTCGACGTCTATTTCGCCGATCCACGCGCCATGCCCGATGGCTGGCGCGAAGGGCTCGACAGGGCCGAGGATCGCATCAAGGCGCGCAGCGTCGCCGACTTCCTGGCCGGCATGACCGACACCTATGCGCTCAAGGAACATCGGCGCCTGTTTGACCATACGCCCGATTTGAGCTAGGGCGAGCCTCGATTTTGCCGGCCACGCTGCCGGTCGTCTCTTAAGCCCAGAGCATATCCAATGAATATCTTCGCCGATTTCAACGCGCGGATCGTAAAGGCCGTCGAAGCCCTTGATCTCAAGGACAAGGAGGGGGATGCGCTCGACCTGTCGCGTGTCGCGGTCGAGCCGCCGCGCGATGCAAGCCATGGCGATCTCGCTACCAATGCGGCGATGGTGCTGGCCAAGCCCACCGGACAGAACCCGCGCGCGCTTGCCGAAAGACTGGCCGAAGCGCTCCGCGCCGATGCAGACGTCGCCTCGGCCGAGATCGCCGGGCCGGGCTTCGTCAATCTCAGGCTCAAGGACGCGTTCTGGCACGCGCATCTGACGACGTTGCTCGGCGAGGGGCGTAACTATGGCCGCTCGACCATCGGCGGCGGCCGCAAGGCCAATGTCGAATATGTTTCGGCCAACCCGACCGGCCCGATGCATGTCGGCCATTGCCGGGGCGCCGTGGTCGGCGACACCTTGGCCAATCTGATGGCCTTCGCCGGCTACGACGTGACCAAGGAATATGTCATCAACGACGCCGGTTCGCAGATCGACGTGCTCGGCCGCTCGGCGTTCCTGCGCTATCGCGAGGCGCTCGGCGACGACATCGGCGAGATCCCGTCCGGTCTCTATCCGGGCGACTATCTGGTCCCGGTCGGCCAGGCGCTGGCCAAGGAATTCGGCCGCGGCCTGCTGCAGATGCCGGAAGATGAAGCGCTGGCGATCGTCAAGGACCGCACCGTCGACGCGATGATGGCGATGATCCGCGAGGATCTGGCGCTGCTCAACGTGCATCACGACGTGTTCTTCTCCGAGCGCACGCTGCATGCCGACAACGCCAAGAGAATCCGGGCGGCGATCGCCGACCTGACGCTCAAGGGCCACATCTACAAGGGCAAGCTGCCGCCGCCCAAGGGCGAGAAGCCGGATGACTGGGAAGACCGCGAGCAGACGCTGTTTCGCTCGACGGCGGTCGGCGACGACATGGACCGGGCGCTGGTCAAGTCCGATGGCACGTTCACCTATTTCGCCGCCGACGTCGCCTATCTGAAGGACAAGGTCGAGCGCGAGTTCGTCGACCTGATCTATGTGCTCGGCGCCGACCATGGCGGCTATGTGAAGCGGCTGGAGGCGCTGGCGCGGGCGGTTGCAGGCGACACGGTCAAGCTCACCGTGCTGCTTTGCCAGCTCGTGAAACTGTTCCGCGACGGCGAGCCTGTCCGGATGTCGAAGCGGTCCGGCGATTTCGTCACCCTGCGCGATGTGGTGGAAGAGGTCGGCCGCGACCCGATCCGCTTCATGATGCTTTACCGCAAGAACGATGCGCCGCTCGATTTCGACTTCGCCAAGGTCACGGAGCAGTCGAAGGACAATCCGGTGTTCTATGTGCAGTACGCGTCGGCGCGCTGCCATTCCGTCTTCAGGCAGGCGAGCGAGCAGCTCGGCGAGGCGAATTTCGACCGCAACCGGCTGGCGGCTTCCGTGGCTGCGCTGACCGACGAGGGCGAAATCGCGCTGATCCGGAAGCTGGCTGAATATCCAAGGCTGATCGAATCCGCGGCGCTTTCGCTGGAGCCTCACCGGCTCGCATTCTACCTCTACGATCTGGCTTCCGGCTTCCATGCACAGTGGAATCGCGGCCACGACAACCAGGACTTACGTTTTGTTAAGGTTAACGACCGAGAATCAACCTATGCCAGACTAGGGCTGGTGCAGGCTGTTTCGGATGTTTTGACTTCCGGCCTGACGCTGATCGGGGCAGACGCGCCCACTGAAATGCGTTAGGTTTAACTAAAAAACCTGTCACCTTTTGCCCACATTGCGCTGGTAAGGGCCAACCCTGCGCGACGTCCATGGCGTCCGACTGTGTGCGAGTTCGGGAACAATAATGGCAGACAGAACCCCGCTGAAAGTAGCCGACCACAACGACATCGCCGATGATGATCCGTTCGCGGAACTGACCCGGATCATGGGTTTCGACCCGCGCCAGCCGGTGCGGCAGCCGGCTCCTGCGGCCGAGAAGGCCGCGCCGGTCAATCAGGCTCCAGCGGCGGACGATTTCGACATCGACCTCGAAAAGGAGTTGATGGGAGAGTTCGATTCCGTCGAGGAAAGCGAGCCGGTCGCTCAGCAGGCTGCCCTGCATCAGATCGGCTATGAGCCGGCTTTCGAGGCCGCAAGCGCCGCCGCGAATGACGACGAGCTGACTGCGTCCTTCGAGCAGGATTTCGTGTTCGACGACGCGGCGGATCATGCCGATTTCGCCGTGGCCCATGTCCCGGAGGCGGATTTCGCGCCGGAGCCGGAAGCCGCGCCGGAGGCGCATTTTGCAGCGGAGCCGCATTTCGCGCCGGAGCCACAGGAAGCTCCCGAGCCGGAAGTCGCTTTTGACGATGATTTCGACAAGGCCGTCGCCAGTTCGCTGGATGCCTCGCCGCTCGAAGACGAACTTCCGATCGATCAGGAAATGGCGGCTTCGCTGGACCAGGATTTCCAGCTCGACCATCACGAACCCGCCAATCTCGACTATCACGAGCCGGCTGACGTCCGTCAGGCCGCCGTCGAAGCCGTGCAGGCCGCGAGCGATGAGGCGTTCAACGCCGATTTCGACAATGCCGTCCAGATGTCGCTCGAAGACGAGCTGTCGTTTGAGAGCCACGAGCCGGAGCAGCAGGCGCAAGCCGTCGAGCCGGTCGAAGTCTCCGCGGCCGATCCGCTGATTTCCGAGGACGATTTTGCCGGTCACTTCGACCAGACGATGACCGATGTCGATGTCAATCTCGGCCAGGCTCAGGGTTTTCAGGAGCCGGAGCCGGCAGTTGACGATGACCCGGCGCCGATGGTCGAGGTGCCGACCGAGACGGCCCATTTCGCCGCCGAGCCGGAGTTCGCCGCGCCTGAACCTGCCGCCGCGCTGACCCTTGATGACGATTTCGAACTGAGTTTCCGCGATGCGCTGAACGAGGAGCCGCAAGCTCCGGCCGTCGAGCCCGCCGCCGCGCTGCAGCCGGCCGCGGTCGAGCCGGCTCCTGTCGTCGCCGCTCCGGTTCCGCCTGTCGCCGCCGCGCTGGTTCCGCCTGTCGCCGCCGTCGAACCGGCGAGGCCGGCGGCCAGCGAACGAAGCCTGGAAGACGAGCTCAATGCGCTGCTCGGCGCCATGACCGCGCGACCGATGCCCGCGGTCAAGGAGCCCGCTCCCGCGCCACGTCTGGTTGCGGAACCCGCAGGCTACGCTGGCGGGAAGGCGGCGGCCGATGATCTCGACTGGGATCTCGACGAGCACCAGTCGGCGCAGAACGGGAAGGGCGCTCAGCCGCCAGAAAGCGATATGGACGACCTGCTTGCCAGCGAACTCGATCGCCAGGATTTCTCAAGCTCGGCCAAAACCGAGGTCGATGTTGATTTCGATGACGATTTCGGCGCTGCTTTCGTCAAGAGCATCGAAGCTGAACAGGCAGCTGCCGCCACGGCAAGGTCTCCGGTAAATTCCTCCGATTGGCTGCATTCGACGCCTACGGAATCAGGCAAGTCGTGGAGCCGCTCGACCCCGACCTCGGCTCCGCCGGTGCAGGCTTCGTTTGCCGCGCAGCCGGCGCCCTCGGCTCCGGCGCAGATGGCGGCGCCTTCAGCGCCAGTGCAGATGGCGGCGCCGGCCTACCGCAGCGAACCGGCAACGGATTATTCCGCCTATGCCATGCCGGCGCAGCCGTTTGCGCCTTCGTCGCCGCCTCGCCAGCACGAAGATGTGCCGGATGTCGAGACGGTCGATGTGCCGGAGCGCGTGGTCGCGCTCGCGGACGACCTCGACATTCCGGAGCTCAGCTTCGAGGAAGATCAGCCGGCGGCGGCCGCTTATGACGATCTCGATGCGGAATTCGCCAGCCTGCTCACCGACATGAATGCGACGGAGATCGCGTCGGCGCCCGCGCAGAACCGGGGCTATGATGACGAATCCTACAGCGCCGGCTTCAACGGTTATGACCGTCGCGACTTACGCACCGAGGCTCCGGCGGCTCCGATGACCCCGGCTTCGTTTGCCGTCGCCAACGATTACGACGCCGACGGCCTGCCCGGCAGCCGGCCGGTTTCGCAGGCGGAGGATTTCGCCGCCGATGAGCTCGACTACGATCCCGAGCTCGAGGAAGCGATGGCGATCCCGGGGCTTGCCGAGCGCGAGGCGGCGCAGCCGCGCCGGCGCGGCGTGATGATCGCGGCGCTGGTCGGCGCCGTGGTGGTTCTCGGCGGCCTTGGCGCGCTGGCCTTCTCCTTCGGCGGCAAGGGCGGCAGCGAGGCTCCGGTTATCGTCAAGGCCGACAATTCGCCGATCAAGGTGAAGCCCGAAAATCCGGGCGGCACGGTGGTGCCGAACCAGGACAACAAGGTTTATGACGCGGTGGCCAAGGGCGGCGGCGCGGCCAAGCCCGCCGAGCCGGTGCAGCAGAAGCTGGTGAACACCACCGAGCAGCCCGTGGACCTGGCATCGAAGGAACCGCCGCCGAGCCGGGTCGTCGATCTCGCGCCCAACGACAACGACGCCGCGGCCGGCACTGACGCCGCCGACGATTCAGCTGCAGCCCTGCCTGGCGTCGCGCAAGCGACCGTGCCGCAAAGCGCGCAACCTGCCGCGCCGGCAAGCGCGCAACCTGCCGCGCCGGCAAGCGCGCAGCCGGCAGCGCCGGCGCCGAAGGCGGAAGACCGCATCGCCCAGGTGCTGCAGCAGGATGCCGACAACACCGTCAACAACGACGTCGTCGCCGTCGCGCCGCGCAAGGTTAAGACCATGATGGTGAAGCCGGACGGCTCGCTGGTGCCGCGTGAAGACCCGGCCCCGGCCGCGCCGAAGGTCGCGGCGGCCGAGCCGAGCGATCCGTCGCCGCAGCATGTCGCGCCGGCCTCCGACGGCCAGCGGACAGGAACCGTGGCTTCCGACGCGGACCAGGCCGATGCGCCTGCCGTCAAACCGGTGAAGCCCGCGAAGAAGGTTGAAGCCAAGGCTCAGTCGGCCAACACGCCGGCGGTGGTGCCGGTGGCGCCGGCGCGTCCGTCCGACCAGCCGGTCGATATCGTCGGTGAGGTCAAGCCGGACCAGGTCGCTTCGATCGATCCGGCGGTAGCTGCCGGCGGCGGCTCGTGGTCGATGCAGATCGCCTCACAGCCGACGGTCGAAAGTGCGCAGTCGACCTATCAGGACCTGCAACGCCGCTACGGCAGCGTGCTCTCCGGCCGCACCGCCAACATCGTCAAGGCCGAGGTCGCGGGCAAAGGCACCTTCTACCGCGTCCGCGTTCCGGCCCAGTCGCGCAACGATGCGATCAACCTTTGCACCAGCTACAAGGCGGCCGGCGGCAACTGCTTCGTATCGCGCTGACAGGTTTCAGCCTCCAAAGCCGGCGCCGCCGCAAGGCCGCGCCGGCTTTTCGTTGTGGACGGTTGTGGGCTTTGGCTGGTCGGAGGGCAGGGGTGATTCCCTTTGCCCGCCCAAAGCCTTAAGCTTTGGTGCATGAGCGAATCAAAATCCATGATCCTCGGCTGCGCCGGGAAATCCCTCGCCGAAGACGAAATCCGCTTCTATCGCGATGAACGTCCCTGGGGCTTCATCCTGTTTGCGCGCAATATCGGCGAAGCCGGGCAGATCCGCGACCTTGTCGCCTCGATGCGCGACAGCGTCAGCCGCCCGGATGCTCCGGTCTTCATCGATCAGGAAGGCGGCCGGGTGCAGCGTCTGCGCCCGCCGCTGGCGCCGAACTATCCGGCCGGGGGCGCGCTTGGCGCGTTGTGGCGCGACGATCGCGAGGCCGGCCGCCGCGCCGCCTGGCTGATGGCGCGGCTGCATGCCTTCGATCTCTCGCGCCTGGGCGTCACCGCCGACTGCCTGCCGGTGCTCGATGTGCCGGTCGAAGGCGCCAGCGACGTCATCGGCGCGCGCGCCTATGGCAAGGAGCCCAATGCCGCGATCGAGCTTGGCCGGGCTTCTGCCGAGGGGCTTATGTCCGGCGGCGTGCTGCCGGTGATGAAACATATTCCCGGCCACGGCCGCGCCTTTGCCGACACGCATTTCGCGCTGCCGACCGTCGATACGCCGCTGGAGGAGCTCCGCCGGCATGATTTCGCCCCGTTCAAGGCGCTCAGGGAGCTGCCGATGGCGATGACGGCGCATGTCGTCTACAGCGCCGTCGATCCCGATAATCCGGCGACCACATCCGCCAAGGTCGTCGATCAGGTGATCCGCGGCGAGATCGGCTTCGACGGGCTGCTGATGAGCGACGACACCTCGATGAAGGCACTTTCTGGGGATTTCCCGACAAAGGCGGCCGCGATCCTTGCGGCCGGCTGCGATCTCGTCCTTCATTGTAACGGCGTTTTCGAGGAGATGTCGGGGATCGCCTCGCGCACGACGGCGCTGTCGGGCAAGTCCTTGGCGAGAGCCGAGCGGGCGCTGACCTATATAAAGGATCGCGACGTCGCCGACGAAACGGCGATACGCGCAGAATTCGCCACCTATTTCGAAGCGGTGGCCTGAACCGAAGGACGAAGGGCAAGTGGCGGAGACATTGGAAGGCAAGGCCGCGAAGGCCGCACCGATGGACCGTCTGTGGGCCGAGAACGACGATTCACGCCTGACAGGCGACCCGTCGCTGGTCGTTGATGTGGCTGGTTTCGAAGGTCCGCTCGATCTTCTCTTGCATCTAGCCCGCAACCAGAAGGTGGATCTGGCGCGCATTTCGATCCTGGCGCTCGCCGAGCAATATCTGGCCTTCGTCGAGAAGGTGCGGGCGCTGAGGCTCGAGCTTGCCGCCGACTATCTGGTGATGGCGGCGTGGCTCGCCTTCCTGAAATCGAAGCTGCTGATCCCGAAGCAGCCGGGCGAAGAGGGCGAAAGCGGCGAGGAACTCGCGGCGGTGCTGCAATTCCGGCTGAAGCGGCTGGAAGCCATGCGCGACGCCGCGGCGCGTCTGGTCAACCGCAACCGTCTCGGCCGCGACGTCTTTTCGCGCGGCCTGCCGGAAATGGTGATCATCGAGAAGCGCAACAGCTTTTCAGCCTCGCTCTACGATCTGCTCACCGCCTATGCGCAGCAGCGCCAGAAGCAGGCGATCAACAATGTGACGATTGCCAGGCGCGCCGTTTGGTCGTTGAAGGATGCGCGTGAGGTGCTGGCGCGGCTGATCGGCTCGGTCGGCGACTGGACGTCGCTCGACAGCTTCCTGATCGAATACCTGGCGGCGCCGGAAGAGAAGCGCACGGCGATGGCCAGTTCCTTCGCGGCGACGCTGGAAATGGTGCGTGAGGGCAAATTGGACATGCGGCAGGATCAAGTGTTCGCGCCGATCTATCTGCGCGGCCGCGCGCAAGGGGTAAGGGCAGTCGAGGTGGTATCATGAGCGAACGCGCCAACGCTTCGGTCATTCCGTTCAAGGTCGAGGACGAGCCGGAAGACGAGATGGCGGAGCAGGGTTCCATCGAGAACCCGGCCGAGCGGCTGCAATTGTCGGAAGCCGTGCGCATGGCAGAGGCGATCATTTTCGCCAGCGCCGAGCCGGTCAGCGAAAAGCAGCTTGCCGCGCGCCTGCCGGAAGGCGTGAACATTGCCGCCGCAATGGCGGATCTGCAGGAAATCTATGCCAAGCGCGGCGTAAACCTGGTACGGGTCGGCGATGCCTGGGCTTTCCGCACCGCAGGTGACCTGGCTTTCCTGATGAGCCGGGACTCGGTCCAGCAGAGAAAGCTTTCGCGCGCGGCCCTCGAAGTGCTGGCGATCATCGCCTATCACCAGCCGGTGACGCGCGCCGAGATCGAAGACATCAGAGGCGTCGAGACGTCGAAAGGCACACTCGATACACTGCTCGAAACGGAGTGGGTCAGGATGCGCGGCCGCCGCCGCACGCCCGGACGGCCGGTGACCTATGGCACCACCGACGCTTTCCTGGATCATTTCGCGCTGGAAGAGATCCGCGATCTGCCCGGCATGGAGGAGCTGAAGGGCGCTGGCCTGCTCTCGACGCGCATGCCGGCCAATTTCTCGATGCCGGTGCCGCCGGCCGATCCCGATGCGCTCGCCGAAGACGAGGACGCGCTGACCGATATCGACCTCGAGGAACTCGGGCTGTTGACGCCGCGCGTCACCGACGAGTGATCATCAAATCGCCGCGAATGGTCTATTAGCAGAGGCTGCGCGGATTGGTAGCAAGCCGCTCACGCCGAAAGTGCGTGACATCCGCTAGCCATTTTATCAACTTCCTAGCGGTTGTGTTTGAATCCCCGAGCGAAAACGCATAGATCATCGCCAGGGAAAACATTCGAGAGAGAATAGCAATGGGTTCATTTTCGATTTGGCATTGGATGATCGTGCTGGTCATCGTGCTTCTGGTGTTCGGCCGCGGCAAGATCCCGGAACTGATGGGCGACATGGCCAAGGGCATCAAGAGCTTCAAGAAGGGCATGGCCGACGACGACGCCGACGACAAGCGTACCGTCGAACATCGCGCTGACGAGACTGTTTCGCCGGCCAAGGAAAAGGTCAGCAAGAGCTGATCCCGGTTGTTGGTTTGAGCATGCCGTTGTCCCAAAACCGCTTCGCATTTTTGGGCGGCAGGCACTCGTCGGAATAGATTGTCATGTTTGAAGTCGGTTGGAGCGAACTGCTGGTGATCGCGGTCGTCATGATCGTGGTCGTCGGGCCTAAGGATTTGCCCAACATGCTGCGCACCTTCGGTCGCACCGCGGCGAAATTGCGCGCCATGGCCGGCGACTTCCAGAAGCAGTTCAACGAGGCGCTGAAGGAAGCAGAGCTCGACGACGTGAAGAGTTCCATCGATAGCTTGCGCGGCCTCAATCCGCTGAACGAGGTGCGCAAGCAGCTCAATCCGTTCGAGCAGGCCGCGGCCGACGTGCGGGCCGGCGTCGACACGATGATGAAGCCGAAGCCGGCCGCCGATCCGACAGCACCGGCGGCAGAGACTCCGCAGGCCGCCGAGCCGCTCAAGAACGGCGCGACGGACATGCCCGGCGCCAACGGAACCGAGGCTGCCTCAGCCACTCCGGTCTTCCCTGCCATGACCGACGCCTCCGTCACCGCACCGGTTTCCGAGACCGCCGCGCCGGCCCGGCCGGCGAAAAAGGCTGCGGCCGTCAAGGCAAAGACGACTGGCGCCACGGCAAAGGCAGTTGCGGCAGCGAAGGCACCGGCCGCAAAGGCGCCGGCCAAACCCTCATCGGCCTCGGTTAAAGTCGCCGCGCCCGCCAGGAAGGCGGCGCCCAAGGCTGGGGCAAAGCCAGCCACGGCGAAGAAGGCAACCGACAGCAAGAAGATGGCGGGCGACACCAAGTGAGCGTTTCGGACAAGGAAAAGGAAGAAATCGAAAAATCGTCCGCGCCGCTGATCGAACACCTGATCGAGCTGCGCCGCCGCCTGATCTGGTCGCTGGGCGGCTTCTTTGTCGCCTTTCTCGTCTGCTTCTTCTTCGCCAAGCGCTTGTTCAACCTTCTGGTCGTCCCTTTCAAATGGGCGACGCAGTGGGCAGGCCTCGACCCGCACAAGGTCGAGCTGATCTACACCGCGCCGCAGGAGTTCTTCTTCACCCAGGTGAAGCTTGCCATGTTCGGCGGCATGGTGATCGCCTTCCCGCTGATTGCCACGCAGATCTACAAGTTCATTGCGCCGGGCCTCTACAAGAACGAGCGCAGCGCCTTCCTGCCGTTCCTGATCGCCTCGCCCATCCTGTTCCTGATGGGCGCCTCGCTGGTCTATTTCTTCTTCACCCCGATGGTGATGTGGTTCTTCCTGGCCATGCAGCAGACCGGCACCAACGACCAGGTGCAGATCTCCCTGCTGCCGAAGGTGTCGGAATATCTCAGCCTGATCATGACGCTGATCTTCTCGTTCGGTCTGGTGTTCCAGCTGCCGGTGGTGACCAGCCTTTTGACGCGCGTCGGCATATTGTCGTCGCAGGCGCTGGCCGAGAAGCGCAAATGGGCGATCGTCCTTTCCTTCGTGGTCGCCGCGGTGCTGACGCCGCCCGATCCGATGAGCCAATGCGGCCTCGCCATCCCGACCATCATCCTCTACGAGGTTGCCATCTGGTCCTCGCGCATGATCGAGCGCGCCCAGGCGCGCGACCGCCTGGCGCGCGAGCAGGCGGAGGCGGGGAGTTCGGTTTCGAGCGACACGCCGGACACCTCGGCCTCCTGACCTAAACGGTGCCGCCTGGGGCAGGAAATCGCAGCGGTCCATTTACCCGCCGTCTTGCATCGACGACGGATGCGGTTTACGCCCTCGATCCTTAAAGCGCGTCGCGTCGAAACGGATTCACGCGACGCGCTTTAGGTCGTTGCTTGATGCATGTCGTTGTCGCAAAACCGAGGTCACTTTTGCGCGACATGCATTAAAGCGCGCGACGCGGTTTAAGTCTCTATTTTCATTTTCATGCATGTCGTTTTCCCAGAACCGCTGCACACTTTTGGGCGACATGCATTAGTTTGAGGATCGACCATGCTTGACATCAAATGGATTCGCGACAACCCCAAGGCCCTTGTCGAAGCGCTGGTGAAGCGCTCGTGGCCGGCGGATGAAGCGCAGTCCACGGTCGACGATCTGATTGCCAGGGACGAAGCGCGGCGTTCGCATCTCAGCGAGCTGCAGGTCAAGCAGGAACGCCGCAACGCCGCCTCGAAGGAGATCGGCAACGCCATGCGTTCAGGCGATTCAGCGCTCGCCGAGAAGCTCAAGGGCGAGGTCAGCGAGATCAAGGCGTTCATCCAGAATGGCGAGGCGCGCGAGCGCCAACTCGACGAGGCGCTGGACGACGCGCTGGCGGTTCTGCCCAACGTGCCGCTTGACGACGTGCCGGTCGGTAAGGACGAGCACGATAACGTCGTCAAGCGCATCGTCGGCGAGGTGCCGACGCGTCCGAACTGGGTGAAGGAGCATTTCGAGATAGGCGAAGCGCTCGGCATGATGGATTTCGAGCGGGCGGCGAAATTGTCCGGCTCGCGCTTCACAGTGCTGAAGAGCCAACTGGCGCGCATGGAGCGGGCGCTCGGCCAGTTCATGATCGACCTGCACACGACAGAGCACGGTTATGAAGAGATCATCCCGCCGCTGATGGTCAATGCTGATACCATGTTCGGTACTGGCCAACTCCCGAAGTTCGAAGGCGATCTTTTCAAAACGGAAAAGTCGGCGTCTATCGAAGATTTGCGTCCCACCATGGCTCGAGCGACCCAAGAATTCCTGTCGGATTACCGACGGAAATACCCGCAGGGGAACTTTCCGCCAATCGAGCAAATGAGAGAGGAGCAAATTCAATATGTTGGACAAGCGATAGAGAAGTTCCTTGGGATAGAACTTCGACTGTACGATCGCGACCCACACGAACCAATTGACGCTCCCATTCCTTTCTACCTCATTCCGACGGCCGAAGTGCCGCTCACCAATCTCGTGCGCGAAGAGATCACCGCGCATGAGAAACTGCCGCTGCGCTATGCGGCGCTGACGCCATGCTTCCGCTCGGAAGCCGGCTCGGCCGGCCGCGACACGCGCGGCATGCTGCGCCAGCACCAGTTCTACAAGGTGGAGCTGGTCTCGATCACCGACCAGGAAAGCTCGCTCGCCGAGCATGAGCGCATGACTGAATGCGCCGAGGAAGTGCTGAAGCGGCTCGGCCTGCCGTTCCGCACCGTCACGCTCTGCACCGGCGACATGGGTTTCGGCGCGCGCAAGACCTACGACATCGAGGTCTGGCTGCCGGGGCAGAACGCCTATCGCGAAATCTCGTCCTGCTCGGTCTGCGGCGATTTCCAGGCCAGGCGCATGGATGCCCGCTACAAGGACAAGGACGGCAAGGGCAATCGCTTCGTTCACACGCTCAACGGTTCGGGCACCGCAGTCGGCCGGGCTCTTATCGCCGTCATCGAAAACTACCAGAATGAGGATGGCAGCGTAACCATTCCTGAAGTGCTCCGGCCTTACATGGGTGGTCTCGCCAAGATCGAAGCGAAGTGACTTGATGCGCATCCTGCTGACCAACGATGACGGCATCCATGCCGAAGGGCTGGCGTCGCTCGAACGCATCGCCCGCACGCTGTCCGATGATGTCTGGGTGGTCGCGCCGGAGCAGGACCAGTCCGGCTATGCGCATTCGCTGTCGATCTCGGAGCCGCTCAGGCTGCGCAAGATCGGCGAGAAGCACTACGCCGTGCGCGGCACGCCGACCGACTGCGTCATCATGGGCACGAAAAAAATCCTGCCCGGACCGCCGGATCTGATTCTGTCCGGCGTCAATTCCGGCGCCAATATCGCCGACGACGTCACCTATTCGGGCACCGTTGCGGGCGCCATGGAAGGCGCGCTGCTCGGCGTCCGCTCGATCGCGGTGAGCCAAGCCTATTCCTATGTCGGCGAGGATCGCGTCGTGCCTTACGAGACAACCGAGGCGCTGGCGCCGGCGCTGCTCAAGCGGCTGGTGGAAACGCCGTTGCCGGACGGCGTGTTGCTCAACGTCAATTTCCCGAACTGCGCGCCGGACGAGGTGGAGGGCACCGTCGTCACCGCGCAGGGCAAGCTGGTGCACAGCCTTTGGGTCGACGAGCGGCGCGACGGGCGCGGCCTGCCTTACTACTGGCTGCGTTTCGGCCGCGAGCCGGTCGAAGGCAAGAAGGGCACGGACCTCCACGCGATGCGCAACCGGCTGGTGTCGGTGACGCCGCTGCAACTCGACCTCACCGCCCATGAACTCCGCGACCAACTGACCAAGGCGCTGTCATGAACAAGGCGTTGGCATGAACAGGGTTTTGGCATGAACACGGTTTGGGCATGAACACGGGCATGGACGACCGCGAAGGTTTCGCCGCTTTCCTGCTCAGGCTGCGGGGCAGGGGCACGGCGCCGAAGGCGCTGGTCGCGGCCTTCGAGGCGACGCCAAGGCGTGGTTTCCTGTCGGCCCAGTTCCATGCGATCGCCTGGTCGGAGGGCATGCTGCCGATCGAATGCGGCGAGGCAATCGAGGGCGCCGATCTGCAGGCGGCGGTGATCGCAGCGCTTCACATCGAGCCGGGCAATCGCGTGCTCGAGATCGGCACCGGCTCGGGTTACACGGCAGCCGTCATGTCGCGGCTTGCGGCGCGCATCATCACCATCGACCGCTACAAAACCCTGACCGAGCAGGCCAAGCAGCGCTTCGAGGCGCTTGCCATCAGCAATGTCATCACCCGCCAGGCCGATGGCTCCAACGGCCTGCCCAATGAAGGGCCGTTCGACCGCATCGTCGCCTGGGCGGCCTTCGACAACCTGCCGCGCTTCCTGCTCGACCAACTGTCGAGCGGCGGCATCGTCATCGCGCCGATCGGCCCGGAGGAGGGCGAGCAGGTGCTGGCCAAACTCACCAAGGTGGGCAGCCGCTTCGAGCGCGAGGACATCGGCATGGTCAGGCTGCAGCCGATCCTGCGCAGCATCGCCGCGGTGATCTAGGCCGTAGTGACGATTTAAGGAATTGGGATTCCCACAGGCCGGCAAATCAGATTCAACACTGATTTTTGGGGA